>CAZBUX010000250.1:0-2525 GCA_964495185.1 uncultured Rickettsiales bacterium
ACCATCAAAATAAGAGAAGATAAGATATTTTTCAAATTGTTGTTTATTGAAAATGGTCGTGTCTTCGGCAAACAACAGAAACAGAATACGCACCAGATAATCTTCTAAAGGATGCCCGGTGTAGCCTATTTCTTCCAGCCTGTCGTGCAGCTTGCCCATCAACTCGGAAGCCTTGATGTCAACCGGGTCTTGCTCTTCGCTGCGGCGTTTCTGGTATCCCGCGATAAACCCGAAATGCTCGACGTGCTTGTAGAGTTCGGGAAGGGTGAAGCGGTGTTCCTCGCCCGTATCCAGGTCGTATAGCTCGAAGCGCTGGAAGTCGGACACTAGGACATAACGCGGGAGTTCCGCTTCCTCCAGGGTGGGGAAGTAGTCCAGCGCCTGCGACTTCGCGCGCCCCAGATCGCGGTCTTTGGATTTCTGCTCGACCAGCAGCATGCCTTTCCAGAACAGGTCTATTCGCCCGCGCTTATTGCCGAGCTTCCTGACCGGCTCTTCGAAGGATGCGACGCGGCGGCGCTTGATGCCGAAGATATGGAAAAAGTCGTTGTAGAAGGACTGGGTTTCCGCGTTTTCGCGGGTCGCGTCCTTGTACTCCTCAGAGAAGAGCAGCGCACGTTGGCGAATCTCGTTCCAGCTCAGCGGCATACGGGCATTCAGTCATCCTGTGGCCGTATGGCCGTGCGAAACGCTCAAGCGTTAGATGGCCGGAAGGATAGGAGAATTAGGGGCTTCCGGCAAGCGAAATCGAGAGGGGCTAGGCCGCCTCACGCCGCCCGCTGCCAGTAGCCTTTCCACTCCTTGGAGACGGAGTGCGCCAGAGCCGCCCCGGCCACCAGCAGGTACTGCGTGCCGTTGCTGACGCGGCGGTTGTCCTCCCGCCATGCCATTTCGTTGGCGTAACCGTGCAGGTACTTGCCGCTGATGTGGTGGTGCGTGTCGACTTCGGCGCGCCGCAGACGGGAGAAGTAGCTTTCGGCCTGATTGGTGCAGGCGTCTTCGTCGCGGAAGCACACCGAGTGGTTGACGCGCTTGGCGGCGAAGCGGGCGTGCAGGGCATCCCAGCACGCGGCTTCATCGGCATAGACGGTGCTGCCATGCTCCACACGGGCATGAATCGTAGAGATGGAGGCATCTTCCGAACGGAACACGAACGGCAGGGTCTTGCCGTTGCGTTCACGCATCACCACAACCACACGGCGCTTGCCCGTCTGGTTGATGACCAGGCGGCGGTCTTTACGGTCAGCTTTGCGGTTCTCCGGCTTGCGGTAGCCGCCGAAATACGCCCCGTCAATCTCCACTTCCCCGCGTACCGTGCGGTCGATGTTGTCAGCGCCAAGGGCTTCGCGGAGCTTGTGCGCCAGCACGAAGGCGGTCTTGTACTGCACGTCGAGGTCGCGGCTCAGTTGCAGGGCGCTATGCCCTTTGGCACCATTCACGAAGATGGCGATGGCAGCCAGAATGTCGCGGAGCGGCAGCTTGCGGCTTGCGAAGATGGTGTCCGTGGTGACGCTGAATTGGGCGAAGCAGCCTTTGCACTTGAAGATGCGGCGGGCGGTGTAGGAGTACACGGCAAGGCAGCCGCAGCGGGGGCATACCGGCTCGCCGCCGTTGCGTGCCCAGCGAATCTGCTTGAACGTCTCAAACGCTTCCGCGTCCGTCAGCCGCATCACCTTTGCGAGGCTCAGCGTGCGGGCTTTTGCGGTTAATAAAAAGTGTTGAGACATTGTGTGTAACTATTTCCAGTGCTTATGTACTGAATATAGCTACCTTTCACCCTATTGTCAATGCCAAAAGTAATGGATATAGTTACCTTCGTAACCAGATGGAGGGCGAGCGATGGCGGATAGCGAATGGCAGGAGAAGGTCAAGGGGATGCTCAAGGCGGAACTGAAACGCAGGAACGTCAGCTATAAGCAGCTTGCCGACAAGCTGGCGGAGATGGGGATACCGGATACGGAGGCGAATATTAAAAACAAGATCAGCCGGGGCGGCTTTACGGCGGTGTTTTTCGTCCAATGCCTGACGGCGATTGGCTGTCACACGCTCACTCTGGATGCAGCCTAAGCCGTTTTGGTTCTACGCCGCTTGCGCGCTGTTCTTGTTCAACGGCATAGTCCTCATCGGATTACAGCAACCACCCCCTACTGGCCGGATAAGCGAACGTCAGGAACCACATTATCCATCCTACTCCGACCACAGCCCATCCGGTGAGCATCAACCCATGAGAGAGGCAACGGCTTTGGCCGACCGACTTCTCAATTCCCCAGATGACCAGTACCAACCCGATGCAGGTACAAAGCATGGAGAGGGCAAATCGTCTCGGGATTGGGGGAATATCTCGGAAGAATACACCACCTACCTTACTGGCGGCATGTTCACGCTGGCTCTCGTGCAGTTGCTCTTGCTGGGATACCAACTCTACCTCATGCGCCGAGGCATGGCGGATGCCGAAGAGGTCGTGAAAACCGCCAAGCAATCGGCTGATGCCGCGACCGCCACGGTCAAAGTGATGGAAAGTTCCG
>CAZBUX010000251.1:0-437 GCA_964495185.1 uncultured Rickettsiales bacterium
TAATCTCGTTACCGGCTTTGGCGGCGCGATCACGCTCGGGGCTACGCTGGTTCGGGAAGAGGTTTTTAAGGCGTTCCTTTCCGATAACCCCGACGACGCCTTCATGCACGGCCCGACGTTTATGGCTAATCCGCTGGCCTGCGCAGCGGCGAATGCGTCGCTGGACGTATTCGAAAAAGAGCCGCGCCAGAAGCAGGTAGAAACCATCGAAGCCGCGCTTCAGGCGGGGCTTTCGCCTTGCGAGGCACTTCCCGGCGTGGTCGACGTGCGTGTCAAGGGCGGCATCGGCGCAGTACAGATCGATGCGGCGAAAATGGATAAGGCGTGGTTCAGGGAAAAGTTCCTCGCGCACGGCGTATGGGTCAGGCCGTTTGGGGATATCGTGTATCTCACTCCTGCGTTTACGATCAGCAAGGATGAACTAAAGACGCTCACCG
>CAZBUX010000251.1:447-2505 GCA_964495185.1 uncultured Rickettsiales bacterium
GGCGGAGGTGGTAACGGAGTGGAGCACAAAATAAAACCGCCGCCCGGTTACCCGGGACGGCGGTTTCATACGGGTCGTAACTGGAAACTTAAGCGGCTTTCTTCTGGGCGTTGTTGCCGGAGAAATCGTTTAAGTCGTCGATGATCTTGCGCTTGATGGCGTTGCGGTCGGTAGGCGTCATGCTGTAGCGGATAGCAAGCAGCGCGTAATCTTCTTCCGAAAGGGTGATCGGGATCTGCACTGCCTCGGGATAGGCTACCGGCAGTTCGATGATGCGGCGAACGACGTCGGAGAGGCGCATTTCATTGCGGATCGCTTCGTCGATGATTTTGTTGGCGACGCGCAGGTCGCATTCGATGGCTTCGTTTTCCATTCCGTTGAGTTGCTTGGACACAGTTCTTATCTCCTGTTTTAAATATGTTGCGGGAGCCGTGGGTTGAACTACCGCACTGGCGGGTTTCGTGGAAATGTCGGTGGAAAGGGACGGAAGAAGGGCTCCCGTTTTCGTACCGTTGACAGTGGTTTCGGTGGTGGCCATTTGTGGCTTCTCCTCTGGTTTAGTCGGCGTGAACATCGGCGCGGGCTTTTCGGGCGGTGTGGCATACACCACCAGCTCGGGAGGCTGCTGCGTCTTTACGGCGGGTTTTGCTTCAGGTACCGGCGCAGGGGCAAGTTCAGTAAGTGTTATCGGTTCGGGCCTGGCTTCAACGGGTTTAGCGGTTGATACGGGGGCAACAACCTGCGGTTCGCTGGCAACCGGCGCGGCAGCAGGTTTTGTTTCGGTGTCGGAAGCGAGCTTGATGTCGGGACGGTCGAGCGTACCGCGCGCAGGGTGCGCGATCTCGCCGATATCGCTGATACGGCGGTAGACGGTGGCGTACATTTCGATGCGGCCGTCCTGGTATTTTTCGATCTCGATGGCGTGCTCGTTGCTTTCGCTGACGAGCAGCGTGTAGCTGAACGCCTGCGCTTCGGACGCGTTCGGCAGCGACGCCTTGCGGTAATCACCCTTGAAGATAAGGCCGCGCATACCCTGGATTTCACGCTTGTAGGAAGCCACCGTCCAGCCTTTGAAATCGGAGATATTGTCTTTACAGGGAAGCTGGCTGATTTCGGGTTTTTCAAGAATGTTTTCGAGGTCGCGGCTGTCGAACATCTTCATGCGGTCGCTGATGGTGATGCGGCGCGAGATGGCGAGGTAATGCTCACCTTCCGATTCAGCGACGATCATCGATGCGGCAGCGTCCTTATCTTGCCCGAGCACGAAGGAAGTGAGCGCTTCCTCACCGAACTGGTAGGTATTAATAGCGATAACCTGCAGGCGGCGACCGCTGATCGAGGCTTGCGGCACAAAGCCGAACCCGATCGAGCTGCCTTGCTGCAATTGCTCAGGATTCAGTTTTTCCTGCTGCTGCCCTTTCTTCATCGGCTTCCAAAAATCGGAAATCGCTTCTAACATGTTGTCGTTCCTCCGTTGCGTACTTGAATTAATCTCTACCCGTTCTTCTCGCGCATGATTCTTGATTTATCACGCTGCCAGTCGCGCTTTTTTATAGTGTCGCGCTTTTCGTATTCTTTCTTTCCGACCCCGAGCCCCAGCTTCACTTTCGCCAAACCGCGGCTGTTGAAGTAAATGGCCATCGGAATCAGGGTCACGCCCTTTGCGCGCACCCGGCCAATCAGCTTCTGCATCTGCTTCTTGTGCAGGAGGAGTTTTCTCGGGCGCCTCGGCTCGTGGTTCTGGCGGTTGCCACCGGCGTATTCGGCGATGTTGGCGTTGATCAGCCACAGCGCGTCTTCTTTCTCGCCCGCGTAAGCCTCGTTGATGGTGGCTTTGCCCTCACGCAACGATTTGACCTCGGTTCCCGTCAATACAATTCCTGCTTCGATCTCCTCCTCGATAAAATATTCGAAACGCGCCTTGCGGTTTAGCGCAACGGTGTTGTCGGATGATTTTTTTTTCGCAGCCATGATTCAGCGCGGATTGCTAATAAAGATGAAAAAATGATTTAGAGCAAGTGCAAATTTTTTAACACTTGGCGTATGTGTTTTTTGCTC
>CAZBUX010000252.1:0-2491 GCA_964495185.1 uncultured Rickettsiales bacterium
CTCGCGGGCACGGCGGCGGCGGAAGAAGGCAAGGCGCCGCAAACGGCAACCGCGGCGGTTACGCATTAACCTAAGGATGATATGGCTGAAGATGAAGGCAATATCCTCTACGGCAAACGTTTCCGCAACACGCTGGACGACGATTCCGATCGCATGCCCGGCAGTCCCGGCCAGAGCCGCGAATATTCGCTGAAATACGACCGGCGCACCGAAACCGAATTCACCAACCGCCCCGAAACCGCAAACCAGCTTGAGGCAGAAAACCTCATCGCAAAGCTAAACCGCGCCCGCGCCAGGGCGCGCAAGGAAATCCTTTCGGCGCAACGCAGCGTGCACTTCTTCCCCAATGTCGGCAAATTCGTCGTTCCCAAGGAAAACACCTGGGCGGCGCATGCCGAGATAGTGAAAGACAACGAATGCAGCCTGTGCTTCAACCCGGAAAAATTCCTCTACTTCGATAAGATCGTCGCGGAAAAATCGGGTATCCCGGCGCTAAACGACCCCACGCATCCCGATTACGCGAAATACGAAGGGCTGCGCACCAATATCGCCGTGCTGCGCAACGACATCATCGGGCTATACCTGAATGACGGCTCATTCGACCCGGGCGATGAGAAATACATCCCGGTTTTTGTGAATATCGCGCAGACACTCGGTGAAGCGCTGAAGCGCGACACATGGTATCAGCGGCCGTTCTTTAATTCGGTCGGCGTCGACGTCGCCAACATCGAAGGCGTGGGCGCCGCGGAAATGTATAAATTCCTGCTTAAAACGCAGGAAAAACCTATCGGCGCCTGGGAGGACATCAAACGCAGCTTCAACGACATGCTGAACCTGCCCGATCGCACGTGGGAGCTGCCGCCGCTGGAAAACACACCGTTCTCCCCCGCCGGACTTTCCGCCCCGCCGCCTGCCGCTCTACCAAACATCGAGAAACGCGAAGTGGCGACGCTTCAGCAGAACACACAATACCGCGCAGAAGATGCGCAGCCCGCATTCGAGGATCGTCTCGTTTCGCTGAGCCAGTCGCTGGCGAAGACCGCCGCAAGCCTCGGCGCGCTGGAAACGCTGCAACTGAACGCCCGCGAGCCGTCGGTGGACGAAGCGAAGAAAATCCTGCGCAACCTGCGCAATTCACAGGGCGCCCAGGACGATATGGAAAGCTTCCTGTCGCAGGGATCGCCGGAAAGCCAGGTCGCCAAGGCCGAGGCCGTTTCGCGCCTCACGGAAATCTATGCAGGGCAACTTCGCCTTGCCGCCAGCCGCGACCACGCCATCATGCGCGAACAGGTGATCGAGGATGCGGGCAGCGCCGCAGGCGCCATGGCGCACGGGCTGGCCATGCACAGCGTGAACCTGTTGCCGGAGCATCATGCCGGTATCGTGCGGCTCGAAAGCCTCATGGACGGCATGCCGCCCGCATGGGAAATGCGCCATGCACAGCCCGCCGAACGCCTGCTCGACCTGCTCGAGCGCGGCATCGAACGCGCTGCGGGCATCGCCATCAGCGAAGCGACGACGCACGACCGCCTGTCGAAAGCGGGTGCGCGCATGAGCGTGGCCGCGCGCAGCCTGAAATCGGTCGATACGCTGGAACCCCCGGCGCGCGAAGAATCGCTGGAGCTTGCGCGCGAAATCCTGCGCCGCCTGAAAAACATGCAGTTCAGCGACAAGACCACGCAGGAAATGATCGACGCGGGCCGCCCCGAAGATAAAGCCGCCTTCGCCGAAACCGTGAGCGACGCGGCAATGGTCATGCGCAACCTCGTGGCGGAAGCGTCGCAGACCAACCCGTCGTTATTGCAGGATGCGGCCATACGCGAAGCCAGCGACGCCGCGAACCATTTCGACCACGCCATCAAACTGATGGCCGCCAAGGAAATCCCGAGCTCCATCGCCACCGCGCAGCAGATTGGTTCCGACATCACGCAGAATCCCGCCGAGTGGGACAAGCTCTCCGGCCATACCGTGGACCGCCTGATCAAGAGCATGGAAGGCGGGCTGGAAAAAGCCGCGGGCTCGGTGGAAGCCGAACAGCAGCAGGAAGAAAAAGCCGAGCAGCAGCAAAGCGCCGCCGAAGCCGCACAACAGCAGAGCGACGGTACGCGCCGCCGCCGCAGGCGCAGGCGCTCCGGCCTCGGTGGCGCTTCGCAGCGCAAGCAGGACGCCGATATCAAGGCCGACGATTATGCGCTCAAGCAGGGCCGCTTCGCCGAGGACGCCAAGGTGGTGCGCGTGCAGGGGCAGGCGGCGTTCATGGGGCTTAATCCCGCCGATATCGCAACCGTGAAGGCGCTGGGCGGTAAGCTGTCCGGCGCGGGCCAGCAGGCGAAAAGCATGGGCTCAGGCGACAAGATCGCGCCCGACGATAAAGGCTTCGCGGCGCGCAGCGTCGATAAGGATACGAAGAAAAAAGACAGTCCTACGCTTGGGGCTTAAAACCGGCGCCGCATTCCGGGCAGCGATCGGGGATGCGAAGCCCCTGCCCGCG
>CAZBUX010000253.1:0-2466 GCA_964495185.1 uncultured Rickettsiales bacterium
TGCCGCTTCCTGCGCGCTTATAATAACCCGTTAATTCGTTATCTCCGGAGATAACACGTGAGCAATGGCAAGGGCTGACTGGTGAAATGTCAAGGAATGTAAAGAAATGCAAAGAAAACTGCAGGAGCAGTAGTGGCGTTCGAACCGTAATCGGCTGATATGCATCAATACCGGCCTATTTTACGGCTGCAAAAGCGGCTCCCTGCAGCGTGATCCGTTACCTGCATGGTTTTGAACGTGCGGGTAACGGATCGCAGAGAGGTTGTAGGGCTGCGTCAAAACGGCAGTCCGGGCATTCTTTCGGTAAGCAGCTTGTATGCGATGCTGACAACCAGCAGGACGACGAAGACACCAGCCAGAAACTGGGCGACGGCAGCAAATGCTCCTACCGCTCCACCAAACCCGAGCAAAAAGGCGCCGGCAGAAAGCAGGAAGAAAACAATGATAGCGTTTAACATGATGCGTACTCCTCGAACAAAGTTACGGGATTATTTCCACGCGGGCTTGCCAAGATTTACATCCTTCTCCTTGGTCAGCGCGCCGGTAGCGGCGCCTACGCCGCCGCCGATCACCGCGCCCGTAAGCGGATCGCCGCCGACGATGGCGCCGCCGAGCGCGCCTGCGCCTGCGCCTATGCCCGCGCCCGAAAGCGCGCGCTCAGACGGCGAACTGCCGCATGCAGATACCGCCATGAGCGTTACGAGACCAAGCATTATATATGAAAACTTCATGCATTCTTTTGCCATGAGTTCCTCCTCTTTTTAGTGGCGTCACCAATCTAGGAGAAGCGTTACAAACTATCCGTACCGAGCAGGATAGAAAGATATAAACAATCGATAAGGCATTAATTTGCTGTTTTTCCATGTTCTGTATTTCATTATGGTTTTTCATACCGGCGCCGGAATAGTGGTTTACATACGCAGCGGCTCAGTTGAAAGCGAGAGAACATGCTTCAGAAAAAATACCGTGCTTGTCATTGAGAATGAATTGCCCATTCGTAAAGTGCTGGCCATCTCGCTCGAAAGCTCGGGTTATAAAATCATGGAGTACGACAACGGCAAGGAAGGTGCTTCACCGGCGGCTACGCTGGCGGATAATTTCCCGCAATGCCGGCATTTGGATTTCCGGCTTTCTTCAGCGCAAACCGGGGAACCTATTCCCGGCTTGCGCTACCTTGCTTTAGTAATTCCCGCTACGCTTATCGTCGTCGCGGTCTCCGCGTGAAGATTCGTTTTCACGACTTTGCGGATTCTTCCTACCCTGATCGCGATCGGAATCACGTTCCTTGGTACGGGACTGATTCTGATTTTGCTGGTTCTGATTGGAATCGCTGCTCATAACAATTACCTCCTTTCTCTGAAGCAAAACCCTAGCGGATATCGTCTTAAGGCACGATGCGCAGAACCAACGGCGATTATAAAATCTTGCTAAATCCGCACATCGCTTTCCGCAAAAAATTATGCGGCCCTGATAGTAGCACCCGAAACCGAAAGCGCCGCCTCCGCCGCAATCGCTTTCTGCTTATTGGCGGCATGTACGATCACCACGGCCTTACCGCGCCTGATCTCGTCTTCATAACGGTTAGCCTCATCGGCGGCGAATCCTGCGCTGATCAGCGCCCCGCTCAGTCCTCCGATAGCGCCGCCCGCGCCCGCGCCATAAAGCGCAGCGACGATCGGCCCTACGGCCAGCAAACTGCCGCCTGGAATCACGATGACACCGATCGTCGTCAGCCCTGCCGCGAGCGCGCCAAGCGCACCACCGAACGTCGCACCTAATATCCCGCCTTTGGCTACGCGATTGGCCTCATCATCCGTACTGGAAAAAAGCGTATCGCGCGTCTTGTCCGACATGATCAGGCTGATATCGTCTTTGCTGAATCCTTCATCAAGAAGCGATGCAACCGCCCTGTCGGCCGTAATGTTACTGTCAAAAACTCCTGCAACCGTTGTCATGATACTTTCCTCTCTGTGGGTTAAACATAATAGCCCGAAAAATCTAAGGCGGAATTCATCAGGAAACCATACGGGCGCGGCAGCAGAAATATAAGAAATTCCGTAATGAATGAGAAAAGGCGCACGCCTTTTATCGATATTTAATTCTGCCGCGCACTTCCGCCTCTCGTTTCTTTATCTGCCTTGCAGCACTCTTTACATGTTTCATGAACCGTAAGGAGGCTTCACATGGCACACTCCAGATTCATTGCCGTTATGCTCGTGGCGGCGGCACTTACCGCCTGCTCGGAACCAAACGGCGCTCCGGCCCGTGGCGTTACCCATGGGGGTGCGCCCAGCAAGTCGGACATTGCCACCGCAGCGGGGGCCATTGGCGGCGGCATCATCGGTTACCAGTTCGGCGGTGGGGCGGGCCAGGCGCTCGCCACCGCAGGTGGCGCGCTTCTTGGCGGCATGCTCGGCAATTCGGTGGGCAGCTCCCTCGACAACGCCGACCGAACTGCTTACGACG
>CAZBUX010000254.1:0-2461 GCA_964495185.1 uncultured Rickettsiales bacterium
GGTAGAGCGCGTTGGCCTTGAGGCAGAGCTTCCACGACATGAGGTAGGCGTCTTTGCATTCCTCGACGGTGGCGGTGTTGGGCATGTTGATCGTTTTCGAAATGGCGCCCGAGATATAAGGTTGCGTTGCGGCCATCATGCGGATGTGGCTGGCGGCGGACAGGTACCGCTTGCCTTTTTTACCGCAGGGATTGGCGCAGTCGAACACGGGCAGGTGCTCGTCTTTCAGGTGCGGCGCACCCTCCAGCGTCATCGTGCCGCAGCAATATTCGTTGGCGGCTTCGATGTCGGCCTTGGAGAAACCGAGCGCGATGAGGAAATCGAAAGTGAAATCGTTCAGCTGCGCATCGGTGAATTTCAGCTTCTCCTTGCAGAACTCTTCGCCGAGCGTCCACTTGTTGAAGGCGAATTTGATTTCGAACGCCGACGCGAGCGCTTTTTCGATCTTGGCGAGCGAATCGTCGTCGAAGCCTTTGGCGCGCAGCGCCGCGTGGTTGACGCCGGGCGAATCCTTCAGCGTGCCGCGGCCCACCGCGTAATCGGCGATGTCCTGAATCTGCTTGGCGGTATAGCGCAGCGTTTCCAGCGCCACCGGCACCTGCTGGTTGATGATCTTGAAATAGCCGCCGCCGGCGAGCTTCTTGAACTTCACAAGGGCGAAGTCGGGCTCGATGCCGGTGGTGTCGCAATCCATGACCAGCCCGATCGTGCCGGTGGGCGCGATGCAGGTGGCCTGGGCGTTGCGGTAGCCGTATTGCTCGCCGAGCATGAGCGCGGTGTCCCACGCTTTCTTGGCGGCCTTGACCAGCGCCTTGTCGACGCAGTTCTCGATGTCGAGCGGCACGGGCAGGATGGAAAGCTCCTCGTAGCCGTCGATTTCGCCGAGCGCGGCGCGGCGGTGGTTCTTGATGACGCGCAGCATGTGCTTCTTGTTGGCTTCGTAGCCTTCGAACGCGCCGAGCTCCTTGGCCATCTCCGCGGAAGTGGCGTAGGAAACGCCGGTCATGACGGCGGTGATGGCGCCCGCGATGGCACGGCCTTCGTTGCTGTCGTAGCCGATGCCCGACGCCATGAGCAGGCCGCCGATATTGGCGTAGCCGAGGCCGAGCGTGCGGAACTCATAAGAGAGGCGCGCGATTTCCTTGGAGGGGAACTGCGCCATCGCCACCGAGATTTCCAGCACGATGGTCCACAGGCGGGTGGCGTATTCGAACGACTTCACGTCGAACGAGCCGCTCTCGCGCTGGAACTTGAGCAGGTTGATGGAAGCGAGGTTGCAGGCGGTGTCGTCGAGGAACATGTATTCCGAGCAGGGATTCGACGCGCGGATGCGGCCGGATTCCGGGCAGGTGTGCCACTCGTTGATGGTGGTGTCGTATTGCAGGCCGGGATCGGCGCAGGCCCATGCGGCATAGGCGATCTCGTCCCACAGCGCGCGGGCCGGGAGCGTCTTGGACACTTTGCCGTCCTTGCGGCGCAGCAGGTGCCACGGCTTGTTGCTTTCGACGGCTTCGAGGAATTCGTTGGTGATGCGCACGGAATTATTGGAGTTCTGGCCGGAGACGGTCAGGTACGCTTCGGAATCCCAGTCGGTATCGTATTCGGGGAATTCGATATGGGTGAATCCCTGGCGGGCGAATTCGATGACACGCTGCACGTAGTTCTCCGGCACCATCGACTTGCGGGCTTCGCGGATGGCGGATTTGAGCGCCGGGTTGTCGGACGGGTTAAAGCGCGCATCGGTATCGCCAGTGTTGCAGGCGTCCATGATCGCGCCCAAATGCTTGCGGCAGAGCTTGGAGCCGGTGACGAGCGCAGCCACCTTCTGCTCTTCGAGCACTTTCCAGTTGATGAAATCCTCGACGTCCGGATGGTCGATGTCGAGCACCACCATCTTGGCGGCGCGGCGCGTGGTGCCGCCGGATTTGATGGCGCCCGCCGCGCGGTCGCCGATTTTCAGGAAGCTCATCAGGCCGGAGGATTTGCCGCCGCCCGAGAGCTTTTCGCCGTTGCCGCGCAGGTCGGAGAAATTCGATCCGGTGCCGGAACCGTATTTGAACAGGCGCGCCTCGCGCTCCCACAGGTTCATGATGCCGCCTTCGTTCACCAGGTCGTCGGAAACGCTCTGGATGAAGCAGGCATGAGGTTGCGGACGCTCATAGGCGCTCTTGGATTTGTTGAGCTTGCCGGTTTCCGCGTCCACATAGAAGTGCCCCTGCGACGGGCCGTCGATGCCGTAGGCCCAATGCAGGCCGGTGTTGAACCATTGCGGCGAGTTCGGCGCGGCGACCTGCAGCGCCAGCATGGCGCGCATTTCGTCCATATAGGCGAGGGCGGCTTCTTCGCCGTCGAAATAGCCGCCTTTCCAACCCCAATAGGCCCAGGCGCCGGCCATCCGGTCGAACACCTGCTTCGCCGAGGTCTCGGGGCCGTAGCGCTCTTCCGCCGGCATTTTGGCGAG
>CAZBUX010000255.1:0-2458 GCA_964495185.1 uncultured Rickettsiales bacterium
GGCGGTTGGGATTCTCGCCGTAGCGGCCGTCTTTCGGGCGGCGCGAGGGTTGCACGTAAGCGGCGTTCCACGGCTTCGGGCCTAGGGCGCGTAGGCTCGTCGCCGGGTGGAACGTACCGGCGCCGACTTCCATGTCATACGGCTGCAAAATCACGCAGCCCTGGTTCGCCCAGAACTGCTGCAGGTTTAAGATGAGTTGCTGGAACGGTAACGTCACACCTGACCCCATGGTTTTAAAGAGCCTTCTTTTTAGTCATTTTTATCGCAGATTCAACCCTTTTACCCGTTTTTTACCGATAAAACCCGATTTACAGGCAAGGCCTTGCCCGATATGTTCTTTTTTCAAAGGATTGGGGCAGGGAATTCGTCCTACATGCAGATGAATGATGAGGAAAGCAAGCGATTGGCGAGGGATGCCGCGGGCGGGGACGCGGCCGCGTTCCGGCGCCTGTGCGAGGCGCATTATATGAATGTGTACAAATTCGCCTATAAGTGGACCGGCAGGCGCGAGGACGCCGAGGACGTGGTACAGGAAGTGTTTATCAAGCTACCCACAAAATTGACCGGTTTCCGGGGAGATTCGGGTTTTACGACATGGCTTTACCGGCTTACCGTTAACGCCGCCAAAGACTACTACCGCACCACCGGCAAGTCGCAGAAGCGGGAGCTGGCCTTTGCCGAGGGGTTCGACCCGGCTTCCGATGAAATCCCCGCCGACGACCGGATGATCGCGGCGCAGGCCTACCGGAACATCCACAAACTGCCCGAACCCATGCGCGACGCGGTGCTTCTGGTGTTCGGCGAGGACATGAACCACAAGGAAGCTGCGAAAGTGCTGGGATGCGCCGAAACCACGATTTCGTGGCGCATTTTTCAGGCGCGCAAACTACTGAAACCGCTGCTTGCGGAAGGAAAACGCCATGCAGGATGATGACCTGAAGAAAGTACTGGAAAAGCTGGATGTGCCGCCGCCAAGTGCGGGCGCGCAGGAGCGTGCGGCCAATCTGGCCATGCAAGCATTTGCCGAACAACAGAAAAAAAATGCCAAAGGAATTGATGCCGCCGCTCGTCCTATCCATGAAGCCGCTTATGGCTTGCAATACTGGATAGGGAGATTTTCCATGAAAAAAGCGTATGTCATCGCCGGTTCGCTGGCTTCGGTGACCGTGTTACTCGGTATCACCACCACCTATTATTCCGATATGATCGCCATCCGCGATTACCCGGCGCCCCAACAAAGGATCGGGAACGAAGCGAGTGAGCAGCAGCTTATCGAGCCGGTCGCAACGGCGGATTTCAAGGCCAAGGACAAGGAACGGATAGATGTCGCTACGGTTATGGCCACGCCGCCTGCCGAGCAGGAAACGCTCGCAAATAAGGCCGATACCGGGTCATCGTCGATGCCCACTCTGTCTTCCCCACCAGTGCAGGTGATGAAAGAAGAGCGCAAACGTGAGGATGATGCGAAGAAACTGCTGAGCATGGAACGTGTTGCCGTGGGGATGGGAGTCGTGGGTAACCTATCCGTGCCCGCTTCCAGTATGCCGTATCCGGGCGACCAGTATCAGCCGCCGCAATACGCGGGTAACGACAAATTCGAGTCCTTCAAAGCCAACCCGGTGAAAGTTGTATCGCAGGAACCGGTCTCGACTTTCTCCATCGATGCCGACACCGCGTCCTACAGCTTTGTGCGCCGCACCTTAAGCGGCGGCAGCCTGCCGCCTGCGGATGCCGTGCGCGTCGAGGAGATGATCAATTATTTCAGCTATAATTATCCCCTGCCGGAAAACAAGGCCGAGCCGTTCAAACCGACGGTGACCGTGTATGCGACGCCGTGGAACAAGGACACCAAGCTCATCCATATCGGCATCAAGGGCTACGACATCGCGCCTGCGCAAAAACCCCGCAGCAACCTTGTATTCCTGATCGACGTGTCGGGTTCTATGTCGTCGCAGGATAAGCTGCCGCTGGTGAAAACGGCGCTGAAAATGCTCGTCGACCAGATGAATCCCGATGACACGATCGGCATCGTCACCTATGCCGGTAATTCCGGTACGGCGCTGGAGCCGACCCGAGTGTCTGAGAAAGGAAAAATCCTCGCCGCGCTGGAAAGCCTTGGCGCGGGCGGAAGTACCGCCGGTGCGCAGGGCATCGAGCAGGCCTATGCGCTGGCTGCCGCCCGCAGCAACGACAACGCGACGCTCAAGTCGTTCTGCGAATTATTGAATGGTGTCTTGCGCGAACTTCATCTTCACGCCGCTTACGCCGAGGAACTCAAGATCGACTTAGCGAGCGTGCAGCCCTATCCCCCGGTAAAGGCCTATACGGACTTCCTGCTGGCGATTGCCTGGGGCGGTCAGCCGGGCGAAACAATCGCAGCAATGACGCCTTGTATGCGGCTCTACGCCTATCTCGGCACGATGCTGGCGACCACCGTTACCGCGGGTAATCCGTATCG
>CAZBUX010000256.1:0-2455 GCA_964495185.1 uncultured Rickettsiales bacterium
CGCCATTGCGCGCGCCGTGATCCGCAATCCCAAGCTCCTGCTGCTCGACGAAGCCACGTCGGCGCTCGATTCAGAAAACGAGCACCAGATACAGCTCGCGCTCGCGCGCATCATGCCGGGGCGCACCACTTTCGTCATCGCGCACCGCCTGTCCACCGTCATGCGCGCCGAGCGCATCGTGCTGATGAACGAGGGGCGTATCGAAATGACCGGCACGCACGCGGAGCTCCTCGCCAAAAGCCCGCTTTACGCACGCCTCGCGGAACTTCAATTTAAATCCGCCGCTTAAATATGTTCTTAATGAAATGGTAAGAAAGCGCTGTTAGATTAGCCTAGTCATCACATAAATATTCCGCTATACCAAGCACATGTCCGATCCTTCCGCAAAGAATTTCAACCTGCCGTACCACCAGTACAACGAGTACTGGGTGTGCATTCACGGCCAGCAGGGCGCGCTGCCGCCGGTGCTTGCGGGGATTCTCAAGGAAGGCGGCCTGCAGATGCTCGCCTCCGGCATCATGGGCATCAAGACCAATAAGGGCTGGAAAAAAACCTGGGACAACGTCTACGCGCAGATCGTCGAGGCTGGCGCCATCGAATCCGTCGCTGCCACCGTGATTCCCGGCGACGCCGACCCGTTAAACAGCACCGCCCAGCGCAAAACGGTGGCCGCCATGCAGGAGCTTGCCGAAAGCCTCTGGCTCGGCGACGCGCTGCTTGAAGACCGCATACTCTGCTATCTCCAGCCGGTGGTGAGCCAGCGCGACAAGACCTTCGGCTACGAATCCTTCGCCCGCGTCGCCCAGAGCGACGGCGGCGTCATCAGCGGCCTGAAAATCATTGCCGCCAGCCGCGCGCTCGGCATCGAATACATGATCGACCGGCACTTGCAGGTGCAGGCGGTCAAAAGCTTCGTTGCCAGCAATTTTGACGGCTTCCTCTTCATCAATTTCTTCCCCGGCTTCATCCACCGCCCGGCGGTGTATCTCGAAGGCCTCAGCGATACCGTCAAAAGCTTCGGCGTGCTGGCCAAGCATATCGTGCTCGATTTCACCCAGTCGGAAGCGCCGCGCGACATCGCGCATCTGCGCAGCGTCTGCGAATACGGCCGTTCGCGCGGCTACTCCATCGCGCTCGACGACATCGGCACCTATGACGGCGCGCGCAAGCTCATCCCTGAAATCAAGCCCGATTTCGTCAAGATTGATATGCACCTTGCGCGCAAGGCGAGTGATCCCACCCACCGCGAAACCATCCGCAAGATCATCGAAGCCGTCCATGCGGCGGGCGCGATGGTCATCGGCGAAGGTGTGGAAACCGAAGAGATGTACGCTAACCTGAAGATGCTCGGCGTCGATCTGTTCCAGGGCTATTTCTTCTCCCCGCCGGTACCGGTGGAAAAGGCGCTGAAGAAAAGCGGCACGGTTTAGCTCCGTCGTTGCGAGCGCAGCGAAGCAATCCAGTGTGCCGCGTCTGCGGCACGAATAGTTCTATATCCGCGCCCGTGGCGCTTTGGCTGGATTGCCGCGTCGCTTACGCTCCTCGCAATGACGTGAATTATTACGCCGGCACCGCCCTTATGAACTTCGCCTGGCACAGCTTATAGAAAATCTGCCAGTAGCGGCTTAAATCGAAAATGGTGAACAGGCGGTCGTCGGGCTGCTCCCACAGACGTTCGGGCCTGATGCCGTCGAAACGGCTGGCGAGCTTGCGCACGATCGGTGTAAGCGCCCCCTTAAACAGCACGAAGATATCGCCATCGTCGCACAGGTAGATATAGCCGTCGTCGTCGGCAAGCATTTCGGTTACGGCGCTCACGATGAAATGCGCGCGCACGTCGGAGCTGACGGCGCTACGTTGTCCCGACAGGTTGAAATAGATGCAACGCCAGCTGTTATGCGGCAGGCGGTGCAGTTCCTTCACCCGTTCAAAAAGCAACGATTCGGCGTTTTCACTATAGACCTTCATGGCAACCCTCCTGTTAATACTGGTTAACAAGCAAGGGGCGTGCCAAAGCGGTCAAAATAAATAATTATAAAACAAAGCGATGCAGGTTGCCTGCCGGGTTTCCACAAGCACACCCGGCCATTTCTGCCCTTCCTGGCCATTATTTCCGCACTTATACTTAGCTGTCATCCTGAGCGCAGCGAATGACCTTTCTTCCCACACCTATAGATCCTTCGCTGCGCTCAGGATGACAAGTTATAAATAACAATTGCTTAACCATAAAAATGCAAAGAAATGTAAAGAAATGTCAAGAAAACCGAAGGGAACAGGGAGATAGGATTTTAGTAAGATATTGATATAAAATACTATTGTGCGTATTTTATCCAAAATAAACGGTGCCGGACGGCTCAAGCCGTGCTCCAAAGCGCTCCGAAACGGGCAGAAGCAGGCTCAAACGGGCTCCATCCGGTCCCTGCGGGTGCCAGATACAAAAAAACCTCCCCCGCAT
>CAZBUX010000257.1:0-2413 GCA_964495185.1 uncultured Rickettsiales bacterium
GGCGGTGACCCGGTCAACGGCACCAACTTCATCGACTGCATCGAGGCGTTCCTCGCCGACGAGGAAACCCAGGCCATCGTCATGATCGGCGAAATCGGCGGCGACGCGGAAGAGCAGGCGGCGGATTTCGTCAAGCGCAGCAAAATCAAGAAACCCATGGTCGGCTTCATCGCCGGACGCACGGCTCCCCCGGGACGCCGCATGGGCCATGCCGGCGCTATCGTATCGGGCGGCAAGGGCGGCGCGGAAGACAAGATCGAAGCCATGAAATCGGCCGGGATCGTCGTCTCCGATTCCCCGTCGGCGCTTGGTATCACCATGGCGCAGCTGCTGAAGAAAAAGGCGGCTTAAAAAACAACTAGCTAGGATACTTATGACGACTCCGTTCGATGCCTCTTCCCCTTTTTTCGGGGGCAACAGCACTTTTGTCGAAGAGCTGTACGAACGTTATTTAACCAACCCAGCATCCGTTGACGCCAGCTGGCGCGAAGCCTTCCGCGGTATTTCGGGCGGTTCGGCTTCGGCGGAACAGCGCAATGCGTCATGGGCGCTGATCGCCAGCCAGGTGATCGGGGCGAAAGAGGAAGTTTCGGACGCCAAGGCTCCCGGCAAAGATAAAAAGGGCGCAGGCGCGAGTGCGGCGGAGATCGAGGCGTATGCCCACGATTCCATCCGCGCGATCATGATGGTGCGGGCGTACCGCGTGCGCGGGCATCTGAATGCGAATCTCGACCCGCTCGGCATCGAAGTGGGCGACCACCACGCCGAGCTCGACCCGGCCTCGTACGGTTTTACGCCCGCCGACATGGAGAAGGAAATTTTCCTCGACGGCTCGCTCGGCATTAAAAAAGCCAAGCTTAAAGACATCCTCGCCATCCTGCGCCAGACCTACTGCAGCAATATCGGCGTCGAATTCATGCATATCCAGTATCCCGAGCAGAAGGATTGGATCCAGCGCCGCATCGAGGCCGATCGCGGCCAGCCGTCGCTCTCGGCGGAAGAGAAAAAATCCATCTGGCAGAAGCTGGTGGAAGTGGAAGCCTTCGAGCAGTTCCTGCAGGTGAAATACCCCGGCACCAAGCGCTTCTCGATTCAGGGCGGCGACGCCATGCTCCCCGGCCTCGAGGCCGTGATCGAAACCGGCGCGAAGCTCGGCGTGAAAGAATTCGTGCTCGGCATGCCGCATCGCGGGCGCATGAACGTGCTTACCACCGTCATGCAGAAGCCTTACGCGGAACTGCTTTCGATCTTCCACGGCAATCTCGATTTCCCGGAATGGGTGACCTCCTCGGGTGACGTGAAATACCACCTCGGCGCTTCCTCCGACCGCGACATGGCGGGTGGCAAGGTGCATCTTTCCATGCTCGCCAACCCCTCGCACCTCGAAGCCGTAAACCCGGTCGTGGCGGGGAAAGTGCGCGCCAAGCTCGACATCCACGGCGATATCGAAAACAAAGGCAGCGTCATGGGTATCATGCTGCACGGCGACGCGGCGTTCTGCGGACAGGGCTCGGTGCCCGAAGTGCTCGCGCTTTCGGAGCTGCGCGGCTACCGTACTGGCGGCACCATCCACATTATCGTCAACAACCAGATCGGCTTTACCACCAGCCCGAAATATTCGCGCTTCACGCCCTACCCCACCGACGTCGCCAAATCGGTGCAGGCGCCGATTTTCCACGTCAACGGCGACGATCCGGAAGCGGTGGCCTATGTCTGCCGCCTTGCCGCCGAGTTCCGGCAGGAATTCAAGCGCGACGCGGTGGTCGATATTTTCTGCTACCGCAAGTACGGGCATAACGAATCGGACGAACCGATGTTCACCCAGCCGATCATGTACCGCGAGATTTCCAAGAAGCCCCTGCCCGCGCACATCTATTCCGATAGGCTGGTGAAAAACGGCACGCTCACGCAGGACGAGGTGGACGCGAAATTCGCCGAGTTTAAAGCGTTCTTCGACAAGCAATACGACATCGCCAAAACCTTCAAGCCCAACAAGGCCGACTGGCTGGAAGGCCAGTGGAGCGGGTTTGAAAAGCCCAAGAACGGCGAGCACGACAACGGCGATACCGGCGTCGACATCAAGAAACTGAAACAGATCGGCGCGGGGCTTTCCAAAACGCCGCCGATCAAGGCCAACCCGAAAATCATCCGCCAGCTCGAAGCCAAACAGAAGATGATGGAAACCGGCACCGGCATCGACTGGGCGACCGGCGAAGCGCTGGCGTTCGGCACGCTGCTCACCGAAGGCTACGGCGTGCGCCTGTCGGGTCAGGATTGCGGCCGCGGCACCTTCTCGCAGCGCCATTCGGTGCTGATCGACCAGGATACCGAAGAGCGCTACCTGCAGCTCAATTACTTAAGCTAAGGCCAGAAGAAGTATGTAGTTATCGATTAGTCGCTCTCCGATTTTGCC
>CAZBUX010000258.1:0-2404 GCA_964495185.1 uncultured Rickettsiales bacterium
GACGGTGGCTTGCATCGCGCTCGGCTCGGGCGCAGGCGCGGCCATGAACATGTGGTACGACCGCGATATCGACGCCATCATGAAACGCACCGCAAACCGCCCCGTGCCCGCCGGGCGCGTGGCTCCCGACGATGCGCTCGCCTTCGGGCTATTCCTTTCGGCGCTGTCGGTGATGCTGATGGGGCTCGCGCTCAACTGGGTCGCGGGCGGCATCCTCGCGGTGGCCATCGCGTTTTACGTGCTGGTCTACACCATGTGGCTCAAGCGTTCGACGCCGCAGAACATCGTCATCGGCGGCGCTGCGGGCGCGTTTCCCCCGATGATCGGCTGGGCGGCGGTGACCGGCGACGTGACGCTCATGCCCGTGCTGATGTTCCTCATTATCTTCCTGTGGACGCCCCCGCATTTCTGGGCGCTGGCCCTGTTCAAAAACGCCGATTACACCCGCGCCGGGGTGCCGATGATGCCGGTCGTGGCCGGTCCCCGCGCCACCAAGCGCCAGATGGTTGCCTACACCTGGCTGCTTACCGCTGCCACGCTTGCGCCCACCTTCCTTGGGCTTTCGGGTATGGTTTACGGCGTCTGCGCGGCGTTGCTCGGCGCGGAATTCCTGCGCCGCGTCCACCTGGTCTACCGCGATGCCACCGACCGCTGGGCCAAGGCTACATTTGGCTTTTCCATTTTGTATCTTTTTGTGTTATTTACGGTCATGACGCTGGACGGCTGGTTGCTTTCGTCCGGCATCGGCCAATTCTAAATCAGGGGAGCCATTAATGAACACCACACCGGAGCAAACGCAAGCGGTTATCGACTTCTCGCAAAACACAGTCTACCTTATGGGCGCGAGCTTCGTGCTGGGCAGCCTGTTTACGCTTTTCCTGCTGCTCGTGCTCGATTTCGTCCGCCGCAATAAAGCAGACGCGCAGGACTAATTCCCTTGCCTCACGGCGAACAGCACACGCGCCAGAAACGCAAGAATATCGCCATGCTCATCGTGCTGCTGGCGCTGGTGGCGCTGTTCTACGCCATCTCACTCATGAAGATGAGCTGACTCCCTTATCACCGTTACTGCGAGCGCAAGCGCCGCAATCCAGTTTGCCGCGCTGCTTACGCTCCCCGCAATCACAAGCGATCAATGCAGGAAGCGGTCAAGCTTCTCTTTCTGTGCGGCATCCTCAGGCTTGGCTGCATCCAGTACCATGACGCGGTCGGCGAATTTCGAGGATTTTAGCCACTGTGCTCCGGGGCCGTCCGCGATTGAACCGGCAAGAATGATGCGGTGACCGGAATTGAAGCCGAGATAGGTTTCCATCTGCGCGTAATCGGCTGCAGTCAGTTTCGCCGGTTCGGCGAACACCAGCACGCCGAAAAACTCGTTCCAGAACCACGCGATTTTTTCCGGGTCGACGCCTTCCGGGGAATAGTAAACGCCGCGCGGCGGCTCGATCACCCAGTCCATAATGCGCGGGGCGGGGTGGACGCCGAGCGTAGCTTCCCTGTAGCCAAACGATGACAGCATTTCAAACATGGCGGGCGATTTTTCGCTAAGCCACAAGCGGTCGGGAAACACGGAGCGGCGCGAAGCGGGGGCGGGGGCTGCGGGAAATACCGGCGGCTTTTTCAGGGTGATTTTCTCCAGCACGCTTGCCGTGAGCCATAAATCCGAATCGCAGAAATTCACCTTGGCCGTGGCGGTTCCCGACGCATCGGCGGTGAGCGCCTGCCCGGAGGTGACGGATACCAGCTTTTCGTTCGGGGTGAGATCATTGAAGCGCAGCTCCTGCGCCTGTTTCGGGCAATCCGGCTCGTCGGTATACTTATCCGCGTCGGGCATGGCGAAGCCGTAAAGCAGGTGTCCGCCGTCCTTCAGGTCTTTTACATGTGCGATGGCGATGCCACGCGGCAGCGCCGACACGTTGCTGTTGAGGCGCCACGTCTTGCCAAGCCCCAGTTCCTTGTCCAGCAGGTCGCCGATCAACCCTGCCGCCCAGTCGTTGGGGAATACGGAAACGCGTTGGCTTCCGGGCGTGGCGGCTGCCTGCAATTCCTTCGCGTAAAGCGCTTGTGTTTCCTGTGGCCCCCTGGGTTTTCCCCATAAATTGCCCAGCGATATCGGTAGGTAGACGGCTTTTTTTGCCTTGCCCGATTCGGTGAAATATACCGGCGTCGTAAACACGGCACTAGTGGCCGTCGCTTCGGAAGCCCGTGCCGTGGGCGAATCGATGCTGGCGGCGCTTTGTTTCCACACCGTGGCGACCGTGCTCCAATTGCCGTTTTTAAGGTTCATTTCGTCTTCAGTCGCGCGGTTATTGGCCCTGAACTGAAGGTGCCGGTCGCCTTCGAGCTTCAGGCCCCAGATACTTTTGAACACGCTATCCCACGCCGTGCGGGCTTCATTATTGCC
>CAZBUX010000259.1:0-2401 GCA_964495185.1 uncultured Rickettsiales bacterium
CGCCGTGTCCACGAGTACGCGCATACCCGCAGGCACCGCCGCCAGCGCCTGAGAAAGCTCCTGCGGCGTGGCCGCCACTTTAAGCTCGATGCGCAATATGTCGGTGAAGGCGCGGAGCTGCTCAACGCCGCCCGCCCGCTTATTGTCGGTCGTGATCACCGCCAGTTTTTCCTTTTCCAGCGCCAGCCGGGCGGAAAGCTTGGCGATGGTGAGCGTCTTGCCAATGCCCGGCGCGCCGAGCAGCATCAGCCGCATGCCGGGCTTGTCGAAAGGCAGGGGGCTGAAGGAAAAGAATCCGGCGATCACCTTTTCCAGCGCCATGCGGTGGAGTTGCCGTTCGTCGCGCGTGCCGCCGATGCGATGCATGGCAAGGCTGGTAGCGATATCGTTATCGCCGGTTTTCTGCATCATCTTGGCGATGAACAACTCTGGCAGGTTGTGAAAACGCAGGATATTCTGCAATTCGTACCGCAGATCGGCGGCTTTCATGCTGCCTGCGCCGATAGGTGCATGCTGAGCGGGCGCGATCTTCTGGCCATCAGGTATCGCGCCGACGGGAGCCTGAGCGTCCTCATCATCATGGGTTTCCACGGCCGCAGTGACGCTTACGGACTTCCCGTTCACCTTTTGCGAGGCGATAATGATCGCGTCGTCACCGAGCGCCTGCCGCACCATGTTCATGGCGGAGGGCATATCGGTGGCAGTGAAGGTGCGCAGGCGCATAGCTCTAATCAGCCATCCTAGGTAAAAAACCAATGTCTATTCGGTAGCGCTTCGGATTCTCAGGATCGATACGGACATTCAGCGTATCTTTTACATACTCGCTTGGATCGAAATAAACGGCATCGCTTACAAATTGATAAATAATCTGGTCGCGCGGGTTCTGCCATTGCGCGCGGATCAGCCAGTAGCTGCGCTGGCGCCGGCTGGCGGTAAGCGTACGGTTGCCGGTGCGGCTTCTTCTGGTAGAGCCGCCGGAGACTTTTTCTA
Organism: uncultured Rickettsiales bacterium; assembly: GCA_964495185.1. Taxonomy (GTDB): domain Bacteria; phylum Pseudomonadota; class Alphaproteobacteria; order Rickettsiales; family SXRF01; genus CAZBUX01. The sequence continues at coordinate 991 of CAZBUX010000259.1, forward strand.
CATCCAGCAGCCTAGCACTGATAGTTTGCCCGAATCGCTCAAGCCATTGGTACATACGCCGCTGCTTTATGTGCATGATGACGCTGGCGCCGCCGATGCCCGTGAATATTACCCCCAAGAGCCCAGCAATCAGTTCCCCACCCCACAGCGAGAAAAAACTATCGATATTAGCCTGCGTATCGTTTTTGGGGTCGTAAAGCACCGTGACTACCTCCCCGACACTATAGGAAGCCGGATTAGAGGAGGTCGAGCTGACGAAAAACACGTCGGTACCACTACTTCCCTTGAAACGTATTCTGGGAGCATAGCTATAACCGCCCTTATCGCTCCTTTTTTCCACCAGCTCCACCACCTGACCTTCGGCTTTTTTAGCAATGGAAAGGAAGTTCACCGTTTTTATATGAAGACCCGCCGCCAACACCAGCATGCCGATGCCGGCCAGCAAGAAAACAGCCATTATCCAAAAGGATCTCATAACTGCCCCAGCGTCTTGATCCGCGCTTTCGTGGATATTTCGTTTTGCGACATAACCACGGTGGCGGGTCGGAAGCGTTCGATGATGGAGCGCACATAGGGGCGGATGGTGGGACTGGTGAGCAATACCGGCATCTCACCCTGCATGGCGAATTTATCGAAGGTGGTGCGGATGGCGTTGATGAATTCCTGAATGCGCGACGGGGCCATCGACAGCACGCGCTCGTCGCCGCTGGTGGTAAGCGATTCGATAAACGTCTGCTCCCATCCGGGCGACATGGCGACGATGGGGATATAGCCTTCCGCCGTGGTGTTGGCATGGCTGATCTGGCGCGCCAGCCGCGAGCGGACGTGTTCGCTGACGACATTGATATTTTGGCTTGCACGCGATGCCTCGGAAATCGCTTCAAGGATAGTGGACAGATCGCGGACCGACACATGCTCGCGCAACAGGTTCTGCAATACACGCTGAACGCCACCTACGCTGATTTGCGCCGGGATGGTTTCAGTGACGAGCTTCTGCTGCGTTTTGCCCAGATCGTCGAGCAGTTTCTGCGTTTCTGCGTAGGAGAGCAGCTCCGGCATGTTGTCTTTGACGATTTCCGTGAGGTGCGTGGTGATGACCGTAGGCGGATCAACCACAGTGTAGTTACGGAACAGCGCTTCCTCGCGGTGCGGCTCGGCGATCCACATGGCGGGCAGGCCGAAAGTGGGCTCGGTGGTTTCTTCGCCGGGCAGCGATATCTTGCCGCCGCTGGGGTTCATGACCAGCAGCATGTCGGGGCGGATATCGCCGCGCGCCGCTTCGATTTCCTTGACCTTGATGACGTAGGTGTTGGGCGGGAGCTGCATATTGTCCTGAATACGCACTGCCGGAATGACGAAGCCGAGCTCGCGCGCCATCTGCTTGCGCAGCGCCTTGATCTGCTCGGTGAGG
>CAZBUX010000260.1:0-2391 GCA_964495185.1 uncultured Rickettsiales bacterium
GCGTGAGGGCATCCACCTGATCGTCATGAACGCCTTCGGGGAAAGAAAACACCTCGTTTTCAAACTCCGGAAGCCATGATGCATTCCGGGGCAGCGCCACCCTTCCAGCTTCAAGCATCGCTGAACCCGCGGCAAAACGCAGCACCTTATCCCCCCTGGGATTGCATGCGATCACTGGCAGCGCCGTTTCACGTTGCATATCCTGCAACAACTGCTGTCCTGAAGCGCGATCCTCGATCAATATTGCGTCCGGGCGATAATCCTGCGCCATACGCTGCACAAGCCGTTTCAGTTCTGGATACTCCAACCGCACGACGCAGGCATTCGCCAGATAACTGCCCCCGCCGTTTTCAATAAAGGTGAGGCAGGCGCTGGCATCGTGATGCTGCCCGCTTTTAATTCCGGTATCCCAGCTTTGCACGCAGCGCTCATACTGCGTTGGCAACGCTGAATAGCGGGCGAACCACCACGGTCGCACCATCGCCCCTTCCTCCGCCTGCGGATTCTGCTGGTATTGCGCGGCGAATGCTACGCTCCCAAGCTCAAGCTTAGCCCGCCCAATCGCCTGCCGGTTTTCGCGCGCTTCGTGCAGCAGTTCGCCGGCGTCCCGCGTCTTTATCTTATAGCCCAGATCGTGGCTTTCCGTCGCCATCGCTACGGCAGGCAGGCTCAGCAGCTTCCACCCCCCTTTCGCCATCAGGTAATCGGTCAGGTCGCGCTCGTGCAAACGTTGCATGACCAGCACGATGGCCCCCTTCTGCTTATCATCAAGACGGCTGGCGAACGTATGGTCGAACCAGCGGTTCACATGGTCCCGCCAGTTGCGGTTCATGGCCTGGGCGGGATTGATAGGGTCGTCGATAATCAGGAAATTACCCCCCTCGCCCGTCGTACTGCCGCCCACCGAGGTAGCGAAGCGATATCCGCGCTTCGTGGTCATGAATTTATGTTTTTCATTCTGGTCGCGCGCAATCACCACTTCGGGAAAAACCTGCCTGTACCACGGCGCGCCCACCACCAGTCTGCAGTCGATCGAATGCTTGACCGCCAGAGACGACGCATAGCTTGCCACCACAATCCGGCTCGAAGGATTACGCCCCAGAAGCCATGCCGGCCACGCCACGCTCACGCATACGGATTTTAGCGAACGCGGCGGCATATTGATGATCAGCCGGTTAGTTTCGCCTCGCCGCACCTCTTCAAGATGCCTCGCCACCAGCTCGATATGCCAGTTATGCGAATACGCAGCCCCGGGATCGACCGTACCAAGCGCTTTCCCGATAAACCCGCAAAAATCCTTTGCAAGGAATTCACGGTATTTTGCATTCAGCTCCGGCGGCAGATACATCATGCCGGCTCTACGCGCTCAAGAAACGCCTTCATCAAGGCAAAATCCGCCATTTCGATTTTTATGCCCTGCTCGTGTAAAGGCAGGACAGGCGCGCCGCCCCCCTTCTCCGCCTCGTCCAGCCGGAACATCAAATCAGCTAGTATCAAAAGTGTCGACGCCAGCGACGTCTTTCCCACGAAGAGACGCTCATAACGGCTTTGTCGCTGGCTATCCGCCTCTACGTTCAATGTCTCCTGCGCGACCGCCTCCTCCAGGCGGACAAGCAGGGTACGGGCAACGGCTTTTAGCCGGTCGATGTCTTCAGGCAGCTCAGGGCCGGTTTCGGGATTCGAAGTAATGATATCGTGCGACATATATAACCCAAAATTATGTTATACTCCCGGCTATGCTTGGCCCGGAAGGGACGAAATTCATGCCGATTGCCGCTTTTCGCTTTTTGTCATATTTGCCGTCATAATTCTGTCACACGGGCTTTCATGCATATGTCACGCCGCAAGGCGCGTGAATGGGGTAATATCAAACCATATGCAGCACCTTGCCATTATCGATTGCCCCGAACATCTGCTGGGACGGCTTAGCCCTCCGCAGGTAGATCCGGCGTCGCCGGAAATCGGCCGCGATGGCAGCGCCATCATTAAGGGGGTCGAGCTTCCCTCCCATGTCACGGACGAATTACGCCGCCAGGGCATACCGCTGGGATGGTACAATGCTGGCGAATTGCAGGACGCCGTTCTCGCCTGCGCCTATGACCGCACCCTTATCGACGATAGCAACGGCATTCATTTCCGTGACCAGCTATCGCTCAGCGACCGCGAAAAACCTCATGGAAACGCCCTTTTTGAAGGAAGCCGCCACCGCGCACCGGTTAGAAAAGACGCCGCCCCCGAGCTCTACGGCTGGGTACGCAAGGAAGCCGAACGCAACGAAGCGGACGGCAATCACAACGAGCTATCCGCGTTCGCTTCATAGGCACCCGCCGGCTTCTGGCAACTTCCCGAATATTATTTTTCTGCCATTATTAAAAATTGCGGGCTGGTCAT
>CAZBUX010000261.1:0-2377 GCA_964495185.1 uncultured Rickettsiales bacterium
CATCAACACCGCCATCTACTCGAAATCCGGCGGTTCGCTCGGCATCGGCTTCGCCATCCCGGCCGATATGGTGAAATCGCTGCTAAACGGCAAGGTCAGCGGCGGCAAGATAGTGCGTCCGTGGCTTGGCATCTCAGTGCAGCCGGTGACCGGCGAAATGGCTGAATCCTTAGGTCTTGCTATGCCGCAGGGGGCGATCGTGCAGAAAGTCGCGCCCGGCTCGCCGGTTGAAAAAGCGGGTATCCTGCCCGGCGACGTAGTGCTTGCCGTAGGCGGTGCGCCGATTACCAGCGAACAGGAAATGCGCTACCGCGTGGCGCTCGCGAAGCTCGGCGATACCAGCGAATTCGAAGTGCTGCGCAAGGGTGAAAAACTGAAACTGGCCGTTTCCATGCAGGCTCCCCCTGAAATTCCCCCGCGCGACGAGCGTACGCTCAAAGGCAATCATCCCCTCGACGGCGTGACTGTGGCCAATCTTTCCCCAGCGCTGGCCATGGAAATGGATATGGAAGACGCGGCCCGCACCGGGGTGGTGGTGATGAAAACCGTGCCCGGCAGCATGGCGGCGCGGATCTCTGTGCAGGCGGGCGCGCTTTTGCTCGAAGTCAACGGCACGAAAGTCACATCCACGCAACAACTCCAGTCTTTGCTTAAAAAGCCTGCGCAAGGCTGGAATATCGTGTATCAAAGCGGCGGTAATATCCTTACGCTGAAAGTGAAATAATGAGTATGCTGGCATTAATGTATGTAGGAATAGGCGGGGCGGTTGGCTCGATGCTGCGTTACCTGCTTTCCGCGCTGGTCGGGCAGGCCTCTGGCTCGGAATTCCCCTATGGCACGCTCACGGTCAATATTTTCGGCAGCTTCCTGATGGGGGCGTGGATCGCTTTTGCCGCTTACGCCGTGCCGGAAAAATCCCGTGAAAGCCTGCACCTGCTGCTTGCGGTGGGAATGCTCGGCGGGTTCACCACGTTTTCGGCCTTTTCGATGGATATGTTCCAGCTCGCCACGCGCGGGCTTCTGCTGCAGGCGGCGTCCTATGCCGCAGCTTCGCTGCTGGTCTCGCTGATGGCGCTGATGGCGGGCATGTGGCTGGTAAAGCTGGTTGCCGCATGACCGATCACACCGTTGAAGCATCCGATAGCGGCATCCGCCTCGACCGCTGGTTCAAGCGCCATCACCCCGAAGTGACGCATGCGTTGTTGCAGAAACATCTGCGCAAGGGGCAGGTGAGGGTAGACGGCAAGAAAGTCGAAACCTCGCACCGCGTCGAAACCGGGCAGATCATTGAAATGCGCTTCGCTATTGAAGAACGTCCGCGCGAGAAAAAGCAAAAAATAGTGCAGGGGCCGCTTGAGCCTGAAGACGTGCTGATGATCCAGCGCACGGTCATCTATAAAGACAGCAACATCCTTGTCCTCAACAAACCCGCAGGCCTTGCCGTGCAGGGCGGCACGGGTATTTCCAAAAGCGTCGACGGCATGCTCGGCGCATTGCAGTTTGACGCTAAAGAACGCCCCAAACTCGTCCACCGCCTCGATCTCGACACCAGCGGCGTGCTGGTCATCGCCCGCAGCGCGCGCGTGGCGGCGGAACTCCAGAAAATGTTCTCCGGAAAGACCGTGGAAAAAACCTACTGGGCGCTGGTCAACGGCTGCCCGCTGGAACACGCCGGCGTCATCACTGCGCCGCTTGCCAAATCCGCGCATGACGGTGGTTCCTATGAAACCGTAGCTGTCGACAACGAAGAAGGCAAATTCGCCGAAACCGAATACCGCGTCATCGATTCGCTGGTGCTGCAATACGCGCTGCTCGAGATGAAACCGCTCACCGGCCGCACGCACCAATTGCGCGTCCACGCCGCGCATATCGGCCACCCGATACTGGGCGACCATAAATACGGCGGCAGCAACACCGACGCCCGTTCCATCGGCGTCGAAAACAAACTGCACCTCCACGCCCGCCGCATCGTCATCCCGCCATTCCCCGGCAGCAAAACCATCGACGTTTCCGCGCCTCTCCCTCCGCACATGGAAAAAAGCTTCGAGGCGCTTGGGCTCGACAGGCCGAAGAAGTAATCATGACGGCGTCCTTTCCTGTTGAGATAAACGGCAAGCCCGTTTCCACCCCCGCCAAGAACGCACTGGCCGTGCCGACAAAAGCGCTTGCCGACGCCATCGCCAGGGAATGGGAAGGCCGGAAAGGCTTCAACGCGCCCGCCATGCCGCTTACCACCATCGCGTTCACCGCCATCGATCGCACCGCGCCGGAACCTGAAAACGCCATTGAAATCCTGCTCGCCTATGTCGATACCGACACGCTGTGCTACCGCGCCTCGGCGTCGGAAAAATTAGCGGCGCGTCAGCATGAACAGTGG
>CAZBUX010000262.1:0-2367 GCA_964495185.1 uncultured Rickettsiales bacterium
GCGAAAAAGGGCCTTACTCTTTGCTTGCCCGGCTACAGGAAATCCATAAGCAACAGGCGTGCCGCGACTCTACCCCTCCGCGCCCTTAGCCACGGGCTTTACTTACGCCGATTGAGGCTGTAGTCTTGCGCCATCATATCATTTCAAGGCAGAGGATCGGCATATGCCAGCGCGTTTTATTTTCATCACCGGCGGGGTGGTTTCGAGTTTAGGCAAGGGCCTGGCTTCGGCTTCCCTCGGCGCGCTTTTGCAGGCGCGGGGCTACAAGGTGCGCTTGCGCAAGCTCGACCCGTATCTCAACGTCGATCCCGGCACGATGAACCCCACACAGCACGGCGAAGTGTTCGTCACCGACGACGGCGCGGAAACCGATCTCGATCTCGGGCACTACGAGCGTTTCACCGGCGTTTCGGCGCGGCGCTCCGATTCGGTTACCACCGGGCAGATTTATTCGACGCTGCTTACCAAGGAACGGCGCGGGGATTATCTCGGCGGCACCGTGCAGGTCATCCCGCACGTTACTGATCTCATCAAGGAATTCATTTTAAAAGACACCGACGGCGAGGATTTTATCCTCTGCGAAATCGGCGGCACGGTGGGCGATATCGAAGGCCAGCCGTTCCTTGAAGCCATCCGCCAGCTCGGCTGGGAGCTTGGCCGCGAGCGCGTGATGTATATTCACTTGACGCTGGTGCCGTATATCGCCGCCGCGAAAGAACTGAAAACAAAACCCACGCAGCACAGCGTGAAAGAGCTGCGCATGATCGGCATACAGCCCGACATATTGCTCTGCCGCGCCGATCGCGAAATTCCGCTTTCGGAACGCCGCAAGATCGCGCTTTTCTGCAATATCCGCGAGGAAGCCGTGATTCAGGCGCTCGACGTTTCTTCCATCTACGAAGTGCCCAAGCGCTACAGCGAACAGGGCTTCGACCGGCAGGTGCTGAAATGCTTCGGGCTGGATAGCGGCAGCAAACCCGACCTTAAGGTGTGGGACGATATCCTGTCGCGCGTGCAGAATCCCAAGGGCGAAGTCACCGTGGCGCTGGTGGGCAAATACACCGGCATCGGCGATGCCTATAAATCGCTGGCCGAAGCGCTTGACCATGCGGGCATCGCTAATCAGGCGAAAGTGCATATGCGCTGGATCGACGCCGCCGGTTTTGAAAAAGAAAATCCCGCTGAATCGCTGGCCGACGTGGACGCCATCCTCGTTCCCGGCGGGTTCGGCGAGCGCGGCGTGGCGGGAAAGCTCGCGGCCATCGCCTATGCGCGCGAGAACAAAAAACCGTATCTTGGCATCTGCTTCGGGATGCAGCTTGCGTGCATCGAATTCGCCCGCAACCAGCTCGGTATCGAGGACGCGGCTTCCACCGAATTCGGCCCCTACACCGATAAAAACGGCAAAGGCCCGCTGGTGGGCCTCATGACCGAATGGCTGCGCGGCAACGTGCTGGAAACCCGCCACCGCGATGGCGACATGGGCGGCACGATGCGGCTGGGCGCGTATGAATGCGACATCGCCAAAGGCTCGCTCGCGGAGAAAATCTACGGCTCGAACCATATCAGCGAGCGCCACCGCCACCGCTACGAAGTCAATATGGGTTACCGCGAGGAATTCGAAAAAGCGGGCATGGTGTTCTCCGGCGTTTCGCCGGGCGGCAATCTGCCGGAAATCGTGGAACTCAAGGGCCATCCGTGGTTCGTCGGCGTGCAGTTCCACCCTGAGCTGAAATCGCGCCCCTTCGCGCCGCATCCGCTGTTTGCTTCGTTCGTAGCGGCAGCGCTCGCACAGGCCGGGACGAAAGGTAAAGACAACGTCGTGCCAATGTCGTCGAAGAAAAAATGACCAATATCCGCCATATTAAAATCGGGCCCACCGTCACCATCGGCAATGATTTGCCGTTCGTGCTGATCGCTGGGCCATGCCAGGTGGAATCGCGCGACCATACGCTGTTCATGGCCGAGGAGCTGATCAAAATCACCACGAAGCTCGATATACCGTTCGTCTATAAATCGTCCTACGACAAGGCCAACCGCACGAGCATCGGCGGTAAGCGCGGCGTGGGGCTGGTGAAGGCGCTGCCGATTTTCGATGAGATTCGCGGCGAGCTCGGCGTGCCGGTGCTTACCGATGTGCATACCGAGGAGCAGTGCGAGGTGGTGGCGCCGCATGTGGACGTGCTGCAAATCCCTGCGTTCCTGTGCCGCCAGACCGATTTGCTGCTGGCCGCCGCGCGCACCGATAAGGTCATCAATGTAAAAAAAGGCCAGTTCCTCGCGCCGTGGGACATGAAAAACGTCGTCGATAAAATGGACTATGCGGGCAACCCGAACCTGATTCTTACCGAGCGCGGGGCGAGCTTC
>CAZBUX010000263.1:0-2359 GCA_964495185.1 uncultured Rickettsiales bacterium
CCTTTCCCGACCATAAGCTTAATACCGATGAAAAACTGATCACGGCAGTGTCTGAGGGCATCGCCGAAGTGCTGTTCACCATGGGTAGCATCATGCAGGGCGCGGGCGTGGAGCAGGACGCGATCATCTACCTGCATTTAGCGCGTTACCTGCAACCCGATTTCAGCCTTGCCACGCTGGTGCTCGCCGATATCTACAGCGACACTCGTCAGTACGATGCAGCAAGCGGCCTATATGCCAGCGTTCCCGTCACCAGCCGCTATTACGGCAAGGCGCAGCTGGGCATGGCGATCAACGAAGACCGTGCCGGGAAAACTGCGAATGCCGTCGCACTGCTTGATAAGCTCAGCAAACGCATGGCCGACGGTTATAACGCGCTGGTGGCAAAGGGCGATCTGCTCAGGCTGCATTCGCGTTACGCCGAGGCGGTGGAGGCGTATACCGCTGCGCTCAATAAAATTCCGCAGCTGCAAAGCCAGCACTGGCCGATTTTGTTTGCGCGCGGTTCATGCCTTGAACGGCTTGGTAAATGGGCGCCGGCGGAAAAAGATCTGATGCAGGCGCTGGCGCTGAAACCCGACCAGCCGGATGTGCTGAACTATCTCGGCTATAGCTGGCTTTCGCGCCACCAGAACGTGCCGCAGGCGCGCGAAATGCTGGAGAAGGCCATTAAGGCGCGCCCCAACGACCCGCAGGTGGTCGACAGCATGGGCTGGGCGCTCTATCTGCTCAAGGAATACGACGAGGCGGCCACGCATCTTGAAAAAGCCCTCGAACTCCTGCCGGGCGATCCCACTATCAACGATCACCTCGGCGACGCTTACTGGCGGCTTGGCCGCAGGACCGAAGCGCGCTTCCAGTGGGAGCGCTCACTGTCATTTACGCCGGATAGCCACAAAGAAGCCGAAGCCATCCGCGCCAAGCTGAAAGACGGCCTGCCGCAGGAAGACGAAGGCAGCCACTTCACCCCGCCGCTGGTGACCTCGGGACAGAACAACCCTGCAAACGATACGACCGCTGTTCCCTGATGAACTCATTTACCGAGCTTGCGCCGGCAAAACTGAATCTTTTCCTGCATATCAAGGGTAAACGCGCCAACGGGTATCACCTGCTCGACAGCCTGCTTGCGTTCACGGAATTCGGCGACCGCATCGCGTTCCATCCGGACACCGAGCTGACGCTCGAAGTGACGGGGCCGTTTGCTGATGCGCTGCAGGATACCGACCTTAAGGACAATCTGGCGATGAAAGCGGCTCAGTCGCTCAAGCGCCACCTTGATTATCCCGGCGGCGCGCGCATGATACTCGATAAGCATATCCCCGTCGGCGGCGGGCTGGGTGGCGGCTCGGCGGACGCGGCGGCGGTGCTGCGCGGTCTGGTGCGGCTGTGGAACATCCGGGTCGATCCGGGGGCGCTGAAATCCATCGCTTTGCTGCTTGGAAGCGACGTGCCTGCCTGCCTTGCGATGCAACCGGCGGTGATCGGCGGCGTGGGCGAACGGGTGAAGCCGCTACCGGTTTCGGCGGAGGCGTGGGTAGTGCTGGTGAATCCCGGTTCGTCGCTTTCCACGGCTGAGGTATATGAGAAATTTTCCGGGCAGTTCCAGCGCAAGAACGTGATGGTGCCCGCGCTGCATTCGTTTGATAACCTCATTCGTACCATCGAGCCTGCGCATAACGCTCTGGAAGAGCCTGCGCTGGCGCTGGAACCGGAAATCAGACGCATTCTCGCAGCGCTTCGTGGTGAGCAGGGCTGTGCGCTGGCGCGCATGTCGGGCAGCGGCACGACGTGTTTCGGGCTGTTTGCCAACCCATCCGAAGCCAAGCAGGCGGAAAAGAATATCGTGCGCGCCAATCCCGGCTGGTGGGCAAAAACCACGACATTGCTCGGTTAATATGGGCGGAAAACGTAACAAAATACGCTATACCAGTAAGCCAAAGGCGCGGGTTGCCATTATCATAACCGGAGAAATTTTTCTGCGTTTTGTCGACGATGACGCCATTGCGCTTGCAAAAAAAGGTGATTTACAGGTGTTCCCGTGCAACGAGTCGCTATGCACCACGCGACAGGGTGAATACGATGCCAACGGCTTCGCCGGCTATTTTAAGGTGGACGTTTACGACGGCAGGGAATGGCAGCCGGTCATCCTGCAGGAAATTTTCCCCGACCGGTTGCATTATTTCTCAAAGACTGAATATCCCATCGACACATATGCGCTTTGCAGGGAAACGCTCAAAGCTCTGACAGGCAGGTCGCTGGTGCGTAAATACCGCGAACATTACGAACTGGAAGATGTAGCCGAACCCGACGACGCGGAGGAGTGATGCTACCCGAAGAGTTGATAAGGGCTTAATTTGCG
>CAZBUX010000264.1:0-2338 GCA_964495185.1 uncultured Rickettsiales bacterium
GTTGCTTCGGCTTCGCCTCGCAATGACGAAGAGTTACCGTCCCTCGTTGCGGCCCTTCGGCGTCGCTTCCCGCGCCAGCGCCTCGGTGACGGAGGCGTATTGTTCGGGCGTCAGGCTTATGCTTCCTGTCATGTTTTTTCCACCTCCGAATGAGTTCTGGTGGATCATGATTTCGTTGCTTTCTTGCGGCAGGTCGAGGATTTTAAGCGCGATATTGCGGGCGGCCACAAGCACCTGTGGGCTGTTCTGGAGCTTATTGTCGGTGAGCATGATGATCATCGCGCGGCCTTGGGGGTGCGGTTCGCCGTAGCGCTCCGGGTCGAGCAGATGCGCCTTGGCGATCATGTAATGGTGCGGCTTGATGGCCTTATCTTCTGTCGTTGCGTCGTTCTGCATAGCGTCCCTCGCCCGTTACTCAGCGCGTCGGATCATTTTTCTGCCCGTGCATGACGCGCGGCGGCATCGGGCGGATGCTGGGCGTGGAGGGCGCGTTGAACGTGTGGTGCGGGTCGATATGCATGCCCTGCATGCCTGCGGGCGGCGGCGTCATGGGCTTGGGTTGCATGGCGGCTTTGATGGCTTCCATATGCATGGCGGGTGAAGCGTGGCCGGTGCCGAATCCCTTATGCTGGGTGCGTACCGGCGCGATGGCGGGTGTGGGGCGCGGCTGGTGGTAGGGGTTGGGTTTTTCGGTGATGCCGAGGGCTTCGGCGGTGCGATTGAGCATAAACGCGCCAATGATAGGGCCGATGATCATGCTGGCGATGCCGAAAAGCCCGCCGCCGAAGCCGCCGGTGGCTTTGTTGGCGAGGAACGCGCCGAGCACGCCGCCGATGATGCCGGCGTACTGGATGCCTTTATTGTCGCTGTCGTAAAACTGTTTGATGGCGCCTTCGACGATGCCGCCGCCGGTCATGTTCTTGCTCATGACGCTGAACGCTTCCTTGCCCTCGGGGCCGTAGGAAGGCAGGGTGTGGTTGATGAATTCCTGCTGGAATTCCGTCTGCATCCTGCGCTCGGTCATCCGCATGGCGGGCACGGTGAGCGGTATATTGCGTGATTTCGCCTCGTTCATGATGCGCTGCTGCTCGGCGGTATTTTTTACCGCGGCGTCGAGATAGTCGTGGAGAAATTTCGTGTTGGCGCTCTGGTCGAGGTCGGGGCGCATCATGGCGGCTTTTTCCGCGGCGTCGCGGAACTGCCGGTAGCGCACTTCCTGTGGCCGGGTCATGTTGCTGAGCAGATGCTCGTTATCGGGTGCTGTGAACGCCATGGTCAAATACTACCCCAGCCGTTGTCCATATCACAAGTTAAGCTTTTGTGACACCTTGGTAATTCATGATTACGGCCATTGTAATATATAGGTAACCCACGGAGAAGTAATATTTTTGCTTTTTATGGTGAATCCGAGGCCCGTATAGGCCTGCTCCAGTTCGGCGGTTTTCCATTCCAGCACCCCCGATAGAATGCAGTAACCGCCTTTTTTCATGCTGGCGGCGAGGTCACGCGCGATTTTGAGCGATATTTCCGACAGCAGGTTGCACAGCGCCAGGTCATAAGGGGCGCGGGTTTTGATGTCCGGGTGGGTAAGCCCGTCGCTGCGAACGGCCAGAATACGCTCCTGAAGGCCGTTTTCGGCGACGGCGCGTTCGGTATCGGCTACCGCTTTGGCGTCTATATCGGCGGCGGTGACAGCTCCCGGCCAGATATGCGCGGCGACGATGGAAAGCACCCCGTTTCCGCAGCCCATATCGAGGATGTTGTGGAATTCATGCGTTTCCAGCGTCTGCATGGCCTCAAGGCAGGCGAGCGTCGAGGGGTGGAGGTTCTGGGTATCGACGGTTAATGGCATGTATCGCTATCGGCCATGTTAACTATTTATAATAAACGTAATTTTAAGTATTCCGGCTCTACAATGGGGGTAGTTTAGAATTTCTTAAAACTTAGCGCGTAAAGATCATTCATCAACCCCTTGTATCCCGTAGCATGAAAAAGCGCATTTTAATTGTCGAGGATAACGATCTCAACCTCAAGCTGTTTCGCGACCTGCTGACCGCGCACGGTTACGAGACGATCGAAACCAAGGAAGGCATCGAAGCGATCGCGCTCACGCGTTCGCAGCGCCCCGACCTGATTCTCATGGACATCCAGCTTCCCGAAGTGTCCGGGCTCGACGTCACGCGTCGCCTGAAGGCCGACGAAAGCATCCGCATGATCCCGATCATCGCGGTCACCGCATTCGCCATGAAAGACGATGAAGAAAAAATCCTGTCCGCCGGCTGCGAGGCATATATCTCCAAACCGATTTCGATCGTGCCTTTCCTGAATACCGTACGCA
>CAZBUX010000265.1:0-2319 GCA_964495185.1 uncultured Rickettsiales bacterium
TCTTACGACCATGTTTTTCTATTTGCTATCGAAGGGTTTAAGGGAAAGCTCGCCATCCTGTGTTTTCATGATGGAATCGACTTTGAGGCGTGCGGATTTGAGTTTCTCCTGACAGAAAGCCTTAAGCTCGGTGCCGCGGACATAATCGTTGATGGAGGCTTCCAGCTCGCCCTGGCCGCCTTCCAGCTTGCGGACGATGGTTTCCAGCTCCTTGAGCGCCTGCTCGAAGGACGTGTCGGCGGCGATGGGGGCGGGGGCGGAAGCTTTCACCATGAACGGGCTTTCTTAAGTAAAACGTTGCCGGATTGTATGCAAAAGGGGGCGGGCGGGCAAGCGATTAGTGCTTCAGCGCTTTGACCAATTCCTCGGTGACCTTCTTCGCGTCCCCGAAGAGCATCATGGTGTTGTCCTGATAAAACAGCTCGTTTTCGATCCCGGCATAACCGGCGGCCATGCTGCGTTTGATGAAAATGACCGTTTTAGCCAGCCCCACGTCGAGGATGGGCATGCCATAGATGGGGCTTTGCGGGTTGTTCTTGGCGGCGGGGTTGGTGACGTCGTTGGCCCCGATGACGAAGGCGACGTCGGTGGTTGAGAATTCGTTGTTGATTTCCTCAAGCTCGAACACGCTGTCGTAGGGCACGTTGGCCTCGGCCAGCAGCACGTTCATATGGCCGGGCATGCGGCCCGCCACGGGATGGATGGCGTAGCGGACTTTGATGCCTTCGGCTTCCAGCGCCTGTCCCATTTCGCGGAGCGCGTGCTGGGCCTGCGCCACCGCCATGCCGTAACCCGGCACGATGATGACCGAGGATGCATTCTTGAGCAGGAATCCCGCATCGTCGGCGCTGCCGCTTTTGATCGGGCGGTTTTCGCCGCCACTGGCTGCGGCTGAAGCGCCTGTCTCACCGCCGAAGCCGCCGAAGATGACGTTAGTCAGCGAGCGGTTCATCGCCTTGCACATGATGTAGGAGAGAATAGCTCCCGAAGCGCCGACCAGTGCGCCGGTGATGATAAGCAGCGTGTTGCCGAGCGTAAAGCCGATGCCCGACGCTGCCCAGCCCGAATAGGAGTTGAGCATTGAAACCACCACCGGCATATCCGCGCCGCCGATGGGGATGATGAGCAGGAACCCGACCGCGAACGCGAGCAGCATCATAAGCACGAACACGGATTTGGATTCGCTGGCGCAGAACACCGCGAGCAGCAGCAGTATGCTGAGGCCGAGTACGGCGTTGAGCATATGCTGTCCCGCGAAGCGGATGGGCTTGCCCGACATGATGCCCTGCAGTTTCGCGAACGCGATGATCGAGCCGGAGAAGGTAATAGCGCCGATGACGACGCCGAGGCTCATTTCGATGAGGCTGCCCACAGCGATGCTGCCGCTGTTGCCGATGCCGTAGGATTCCGGCGACCAGAGCGCGGCGGCGGCGATAAGCACGGCGGCCATGCCGACAAGCGAGTGGAAGGCGGCGACGAGCTGCGGCATGGCCGTCATCTGAATTTTGCGCGCGATCATGCTGCCGATGATGCCGCCGATGACCACGCCGAAGAAGATCAGCGCGTAATTGGAAACCCCCGGCCCGGCGAGCGTGGTGACCACTGCGATGGCCATGCCCGCCATGCCGCAGACGTTGCCCCGGCGCGCCGATTCCGGCGACGACAGGCCTTTAAGCGCCAGTATGAAAAGTACGGCGGCTACGAGGTAGAATAATGCGGCGATGTCGCTCATGATTTTTTCTTTTCCTTCTTCTGGAACATCGCCAGCATCCTCTGCGTAACGATAAATCCGCCGAAAATATTGATGGAGGCGATGACTACCGCGATAAACCCGGCGAGGTGCGAAAACCCGTAGCCCTCAGGCCCGAGCGCGATGACCGCGCCGACGATGATGATGCCCGAAATGGCGTTGGTGACCGCCATCAGCGGCGTGTGCAGGGCAGGGGTCACTTTCCATACCACGTAATAGCCGACGAAACAGGCGAGCACGAATACGGTAAACCCGAAGATAAACGGGTCATGCCCGCCGCCCGACTGGGCCAGCTGCAAATGCATGGCGTTGACGTCTTCGGCAAGCTCGGCTGCCTGTTGCGCCAGGCGCTCCGCTTTCTGGTTGATAATATCGGTATCGAGCATGGTCTACCTATTTGAAATTGGCGTGGACGGTGAGCCCGTCAGTGGTAAGCAGCGTGCCTTTGACCAGCTCGTCGTCCCATTTGACTTCCGGCACCAGCAGCGCCGAAACGAAGTTATAAAGGTTACGCGCATAAAGCTGGCTGGCGTCTATGGCCACGCGGCTGGGCATGTTGGTATAGCCGA
>CAZBUX010000266.1:0-2308 GCA_964495185.1 uncultured Rickettsiales bacterium
GCAGTGGACGCAGTTCTGCGCGTTGATCTGCAGGCGCGGCGTATTGTTTTCCGTGACGATCTCATACACGCCCGCCGGGCAGTAGCGCTGCTCCGGCGCGTCGTATAATTTCAGGTTCACCTCCACCGGCACGCTCTTGTCCTTCAGTGTCAGGTGCGCAGGCTGGTCTTCCTCGTGGTTGGTGCTGGAGAGGAATACCGATGACAGCCGGTCGAAGGTCAGCACGCCGTCGGGTTTGGGGTACTCGATTTTTTTCGCCTGCGCCTTGTTTTTTAGCTGCGTATGGTCGGCATGATTTTTAAACGTCCACGGCGTGCGTCCGCGCAACAGGAAAGTGTCGATTGCAGCGTACAACAGGCCCGCCAACAACCCAAAGCGAAAACCGGGGCGGATATTGCGCACCCTATATAGTTCATCATAAACCCAGCTGGCTTTAAGTGCTGCGGGATACGTCGCAAGCAGTGCGGGCTTATCGCCCTGCAACGCCCCGGCAATCGCCTCCGCCGCCAGCATCCCCGATTTCATTGCCGTGTGCGTGCCCTTGATTTTCGGAACGTTCAGAAATCCGGCGCTGTCGCCGATGATCGCACCGCCCGGGAATACCAATTCCGGCATCGACTGAAACCCGCCTTCGTTCAGCGCCCTCGCGCCGTATGAAATGCGCCTGCCGCCTTCGAAAGTTCCCCGAATCGCCGGGTGCGTCTTGAAACGCTGGAATTCCGAGAATGGCTCTAAATACGGATTCGTATAATCCAGCCCGATCACGAACCCAACCGCCACCTGATTGTTTTCGAGATGATACATGAACGACCCGCCATACGTCCCCGCATCCATCGGCCAGCCGACACTATGCACCACCTGCCCCGGCTTATGCTTTTCCGGTTTTACTTCCCAGAGTTCCTTGATGCCGATGCCGTAGGTCTGCGGATCGCAATTTTCGCGCAATCCGAACTGCTTCATGATTTTTTCCGACAGCGACCCCCGGCAGCCTTCGCCAAGCAACGTATAGGTGCCCCGGATTTCCATACCCGGCTGGTACGACGCCTTTTTCTGCCCGTCCTTGCCGATGCCGAATTCGCCGGTGACGACACCAGCCACGCGGTTATTCTCGATAATCACATTCGCCGCCGGGAATCCGGGGAATATCTGCACCCCAAGCGCTTCGGCCTCCTTCGCCAGCCAGCGGCAGAAATTGGCGAGGCTCACAATGTAATTGCCGTGGTTATGCATCTGCGGCGGTGTGGGCAGGCGGAATGCCTTGTTTTTGGTGAGAAACAGGAATTTATCTTCTTTGGCGGGCGTATTCAGCGGCGCGCCTTTTTCCTTCCAATCAGGAATCAATTCGTCCAGCGCCCGCGTCTCGATCACCGCGCCCGACATGATATGCGCGCCGACCTCCGAGCCCTTCTCCAGCACGCAAACGCTGATATCCCTGCCCGAAGCCGCCGCAAGCTGGCGAATCCTGATTGCCGCAGCGAGCCCTGCCGGGCCTGCGCCCACGATCACGACGTCGTATTGCATGGTTTCTGTGGACAAGGCTGCCTCCCCGGCTCTATTTTATAATAAATGCTTAACAACATTATAAAGCCATATGGATAAGAAAGCGTTACTGGAGTGGCATGCCGAAATGGGCGTGGACGAAGCCATCGGCGACGCGCCCGTGGACCAGCTCGCTATTAAGCCCGTACAGGCCAAACCCGCCGCCGCAGCCCCCACGAGCAACGAGCAACGCGCAACGAGCAACCCCCTTCACCATTCCCCCTCAGCCGCCGCAGCCAGTTCCCGCGCGCTGGCGGATGCATGCAATACGCTGGCAGAGCTGGAAGCCGCCGTGCGCGGATTCGACGGCTGCGCCATCAAAAAAACCGCCAGCAAAACCGTATTCTGCGACGGCAACCCGAACGCCAGCGTCATGGTCATCGGCGAAGCCCCAGGCGCGCAGGAGGATATACAGGGCATCCCGTTTTGCGGCCCCAGCGGCCAGTTGCTCGACAAGGCGCTGGGCAGCATCGGCCTTACCCGCGCCGACGGCTTCTATATATCCAACACCGTATTCTGGCGGCCGCCGGGCAACCGCCAGCCATCCCCTGAAGAAACCGCCACCTGCCTGCCCTTCGTGGAAAAGCACATCGCGCTCATTAACCCCAAATTGCTCATCCTCGCAGGCGGCACAGCCACCAATACGCTGATGCAGAACGACCAGTCCATCTCCCGCCTGCGCGGCAAGTTGTACGCCTACTCCAACGCCTACCTCGCAAAGCCCATCCCCACCATCCTCACCTACCACCCCTCCTACCTCATGCGCTCC
>CAZBUX010000267.1:0-2263 GCA_964495185.1 uncultured Rickettsiales bacterium
TTCGTATCGCTTAAAACCCACGCCAAGGTAACGCTGGTCACCCGCCGCGAGGCCGAGGGCCGCCTTACCTCCTACGTTCATTTCGGCACCGGCAACTACCACCCCAAAACCGCGCGCGCCTACACCGACTTATCCTTCTTCACCTGCGACCCCGATCTCTGCCGCGACGCCGCCTATCTCTTCAATTTCGTCACCGGCTACGCTCCGCCGCGTGCGTTCAAAAAGCTCATCACGGCGCCGCGCGACCTGCGCAAATCGCTGCTGCATCTCATCGACGACGAAATCGCGCATGTGAAAAACGGCCGCCCCGGCACCATCTGGGCGAAGATGAACGCGCTGGTCGATCCAGCCATCATCGACGCGCTCTACAAAGCCTCGCAGGCGGGCGTGGTCGTCGAGCTGGTCGTGCGCGGCATCTGCTGCCTGCGCCCCGGCGTTCCCGGCCTTTCCGAAAACATCCGCGTCAAATCCATCGTCGGGCGTTTCCTTGAACATTCGCGCATCTATTGTTTCGGCAACGGTCATGAAATGCCCTCGCCCGAGGGCAAGGTCTATATCGGTTCCGCCGACTGGATGCCGCGCAATTTCGACTGGCGCGTCGAAGTCATGGTTCCCATCGAAAACCCGACCGTGCATGAGCAGATTCTCGGGCAGATCATCGTCGCCAGTTTAAAAGATGAAAAACAAAGCTGGGTGCTGCAACCCGACGGCGCCTATCTGCGCCTGAATGCCAAGGAAGGCAGCCTCTCCGCCCACGAATACTTCATCAACAACCCGAGCTTATCGGGCCGTGGGAAAGCGCTCAGGAAAGCCAAATCGACACAAATGCTGCGCTACAAACCGGCGAAAAAATAACACTATACTTTTT
This sequence comes from uncultured Rickettsiales bacterium, assembly GCA_964495185.1. Classification (GTDB taxonomy): domain Bacteria; phylum Pseudomonadota; class Alphaproteobacteria; order Rickettsiales; family SXRF01; genus CAZBUX01. The sequence goes on from CAZBUX010000267.1 coordinate 869, forward strand.
TGTTTCCGGGAAGGGGGAAATAAGAGGAAACAGGAAACTACAATTCCTGCCCCGCGCCCTTGCTGCCCGCCCTCTTTATCTCCGCGCTCTCCCCGGCAGCCAGCAACGTTTCCAGAAACGCCCGCGCTTCCGGCGAAGCGGCTTTCGCGAGTATCTCCTCGTGCCTTGTACATAACGAGTTCGGATCGCGCGCCACCGTTTTCTTCGCCTGCACGCGGATCATCGCAGCGAAATCAACCGGGGTTTCGTCGTCAGACATAAAAAACTCTCATGAATAGGTATGCGCGGCTCAAAGGCCCTTTTGTATGTTATGGCCATTCTCGATGGCGCGCGCGAGGAACCTCGCGACATGCTGTTCATGCGTAACCGGCTCTGCTACCGGCACGGGTGAGGCCTCGGCGGACGCAGTTTGAACTTCAGGCGTTTGTGCAGTTGCGGCAGGTTCTGTCTTATCGGTCATGTTTTTTTCCCTGTTTGTTACGTTTCTTAAGCAATCTTGCCCGCATGCTAGCATCCCTCCGGCCAAGGTAAAATTAAGAATCTGTGACAATGCGTTTCCCCTTCCGGGCCAGCCCCTTTCCACTTATCCTTTTCACCTGTAATCCTGAGTGCAGCGAAGGATGGCAAAGGAATAAATAACAACCGGTTGCTATGAAAAATGCAATGAAATGCAAAGAAATGTCATGTATTTCTGGCTACAGTCAGGCCATAAAAATCATAAGCATCTGATAAACAATAAATCTATACACAACCTGCGGTAGATTTCGCGGTTCCCGGGCGCTCCAGACCGCCTCCAGGCGGTTCCGAACCATCCCCAGACGGTCGCCGAATGGTTCGAAGCGGTTTCCCCCTTGCACCGTCACCCACCATCGGCTAAGCCATCGCCATGGCTAAACCGAGTACAAAATCCAGCGCGATTACCTCCGGCGATGGCCGCATCGGCATCATCGACATCGGCAGCAATTCCATCCGCCTCGTCATCTACGACCAGCTCAAGCGCTCGCCCGTTTCCATCTACAACGAAAAAGTCATGTGCGCCCTTGGCAAAGGCCTCGCCGCATCGGGCGTGCTGCATCCCGAGGGCGTAAAAATGGCGAAGGAAACCCTGCGCCGGTTTCTTGCCATGGGCCGCAACATGGAAATCGCCTCGCTCTACGTCATGGCCACCGCCGCCATCCGCGACGCCGCCGACGGCAAGGATTTCGTGTGCCACATCGAAGACACCTACGGCATCGACATCGACGTCATCTCCGGGAACAAGGAAGCGACCCTCGGCGCATACGGCGTGTGTTCCTCGATTCACAAACCCAAAGGCATCACCGGCGACCTCGGCGGCGGCAGCCTCGAACTGGTATGGGTAGACGACGGCCACGTGGCCGACCGCGCGAGCCTGCC
>CAZBUX010000268.1:0-2227 GCA_964495185.1 uncultured Rickettsiales bacterium
GGTTGGCGTGTTGGGCAGGATATGTTCGATTTCAAGGCCGGTGAACGAGCCGAGGCTGCCGGGCACTTTGACGCCGTTGAATGCCATTTCGACGTGCTGGGTGAGCCGCGCCAGCAGGTATCGAGTGCGGTATTGCTGCATGGTGTGAAGTGTAAGGCGCTTGAGCGCGTCGGACAATTCCTGAGACTTTGCTTCCATATTGCTCTGGAAATGGTCCGCGACAAAGGCGTTGAGAGCGTTGCGCTGTCCGGCCGTGTCGGTCATGGCAGCGATCTCCCGCAGCTCATCGGCCCACAGCGAGAAATTCCGCTCCAGATCCTTCGTCGGGGTTTTGGTGAAGATGTAATAGAAAAGGAAGCTTTCGAGCTGGGCGACGAAGTGGTCGAACAAGGACTTCGGCAGGGGCGCGGCGGCCAGAAGCAGGACGTAGTGCAGACTGAACGCACCTCCGGTCAGTCGCTTCAGGCTGTCCATGGGGATGCTCGGCTTGCCATCGTTGCCAAGCCCGTTGCCAAAGGCAATGTAGCTGTCCACGTTGCGGATGATCTTGCGGACAAACTCGAACGGTTTGTTGCGGTAGTCGCAGAGGGTGGCGTTGTCCTTCTTGACGAACCAGTCGTAAATCTCGTCCTCGCGCACCACGGCGTCGCTGCGGTCGTTTTCGATGACATAGTTGGCCATCAGGAAATAGCGAAGGAAACGCAGCGGCTTCTCTTTTTCCTTCTCCAGCGGGCTGGTGATCTTTTTCCATTCGTTTTTGAGTTGCGTGAACTGAACCTGCGGAACCTGTGTGAACAGCAGGTTTTTGAGAAGGTCCATCGGGTTCAGGCCGACGCCGCGCTCGTTGATGGTTTCAAAAATCTTGAGTGCGCTGCTGACATCGGTCGAAATCTGGATGAACACGACATTGTTCGCCAGATAGCCCCAGTACCTCTTTAGCTTGGAGGCGTCTTCGTAGTTGTCTTCCAGATAGCGGTAAATGGTGCTGTAGGCGCTGACCAGATTCTCTAGCGAGCCGAAGCTCGAGATGCCCGCCGCCTGAATGCCGGCCCGGACGGCCTGGGGGTTGGCGTCCAGCTCAACCAGCTTGGCGACGACTTCCCCGGCGTTTTCATATCGTGGTTCCAGCTTGAGGTTGGTCCGGGTCTCGCCGATTTTGTCAACGTAGCTGGCAGAAATCAGGCCGGTGATGATCTGGTGCTGGGCTTCGCCCCGGAACATCTGCTTCAGGGCACATAGCAGCAGGAAGAACGTGGTCAGGCGCTGCTGGCCATCAATGACCTCATAATGGTTTTTCTGCGCGGTAGGGGATACCAGGACCGTGCCAATGAAATATTCTCGTTCGTGGCCTCCGTCGATCTGCTCGTTGATGTCGTCAAGGAGCTGATGGACCTCCTTGTCGGTCCAGACGTATTCGCGCTGATAGTCGGGGACGATGTAAAAGCACTCCTGGAACGCCTCCTGGATGCTGTATTTGTGGTTCTCGATTTTCGCCATGATTCCCCCTGTAGCCATTAGAACTTTAAATATCCGGGCCGGGGAATACCAGCATCGCTAGGAACGCTGTCGTGGCGGGGCAACGATATTCTGTGGTGGCTCCATTCTGGAAAATAGGCGTTGTTGTCTTATCAAATCCGTAAGGGCGGCGGCACGGTCGGTTAATTCTCGATCCGGGATGTACGGCAAGCGCGGTGTCATTCCCATCCCGGTTGCCCGCGACGCGGGCCTGCCGGCCGTTGACGTGCCTGCGCCAACCGTTCCTGCATGCGAGCTCGGCGGGCGTCGGCGGTGTCACGCGGTTCATGGTCGAGCTTCTCGGCGGTAATTTCATAAGCCGTCTCACGCGCCTCGCGCTCGCGCTGCTCGGTCTGCGCCTGACGCTGGATGTCCTCGACGCGGGCTTGCCGCACAAGGTCGCGAATGAGGCCACGCCGCTCACGGACCTCGATCTTGTCAAGGGCGGCGGCACGCCGGTCAATGGCTAGGCTCTCACGCTCGTGGCGGCGGTCCAGCGCCTCGTCTTCCAGACGGTGGCGCTCGGTGGGATTAATGGCCGGATTGCGGCGCAGATACGCAATCACCGACCGCAGCGCCGGCACCCGCTCGAACAGGGCGAAGACCTTGCCGGCGATGACGTTGAACAGCCGATTTTGCTCGGCCTTGTGAGCGGCGTGCAGCAACAGGCGCTCGGCTCGATGCGTCACTTCCAGCGCCTGACGTCTAGCTT
>CAZBUX010000269.1:0-2221 GCA_964495185.1 uncultured Rickettsiales bacterium
GCTCATACGGGCTTGTCCGGCAAGAGCGCTGCGTTAGTCTGGCAGCCCCATGAAACGAGGAGACCACCGATGATGGACGAGCAACCCCGCAAGCGCGCGATAACGCATGAGGTGGGCATGGTGCTCGACGCGCTTTCGGTCAGCGAGCTTGAAGAGCGTATCGGTCAGCTCGAAGCCGAGATCGCGCGGCTCCGCACGGCTATCGAGGCTCGGGGCAGCACCAAAAAGGCGGCCGAGGCGGCGTTCAAGTTTTAACCTGTGATAGGATCGGTGGGTGGCGCGTTGCTCCGCCCACCTGGGTTTGGCGTGCCGCTTGTCACATTCTCCTGCGGCCTCAGCGCGGTTAAGGTTAACCAAGAGTCTTATTTCGTACGCCGCCCCTGCGGGTTTATCATTTTCCTCTCTGCGAGGATGCCTGCAATGCCATGGAACTTTTTACCCTTCAGCGCGCTTTTGGCCCTGTCTGGAGTTTATCTGGTACGGCGGGCTCTCGAGGCCTCTGGCACGCAGCCGGAGGAGACGCAGGTCCCGGTCGAACCAGCGAAAACCACGGGTGAACGCGCCTGGCGCGATGCTCCCTTGCAGACATTCATGTGGCAAGTGCAGGCGGCCCGACATAGCGAGCCGCCATTCAGTCGGTAAAAACGCTCAAGCGGCGTTTTGAGGAGGAGACGATGACGGTGCGACAAGTGGACATCATTCTCGAAGGCGTGCGCCCCTCGGAACTGGCATATTTGCGGGCGCTGGCCGAAGGGCGCGGCATGGGTGCACAGCCGGCGCAGCTCCGCCCCCTCGAAGACAAGGGTTGGGTAGAAACCGTTTCCGGCGTTTCGTTGATTACTCTGACCGGGCGGACGCTGCTCGATAGCGCACACTGAGCGGATGTAATTTCCGCATGACTGATTGGCCCGGCTTGTCCGGGCCATCGTTTTTTATGGCGCCGCGCCTTGCTCATCGCTGCCCTTATGAAGGGCAAACCATGTCCTAAGCGCGCTGGTGAATCGTTTGGCGACAAGCAGGGTTAAGAAATCCCCTTTCATTAACCTGCAATTAATATCTTTGGGTTAGCTTTTCATTATTCAGCTTGGTCTGAATTTCTACAGAGCGATTTTCTCCCTCTGTTTGACGCCTCCCTGTTAACTTCGAGAGCCGTTTTTACGGCTCTTTTTCTTTTTCTGGGCCAGGCATTTTTTCCCGCAGCTAACCACATCTTAGCCTAAGTCAAATCGTTAGGGTGACGTGTTGGTCGATTGCGCCTAAAGTTGGCGCCGCGTGTCCGCAAGCGTGCGGGCATGGTTTGCATTAGGGAAGAGACGTGGCAGAACCAGGCGACAGCAGCACATCGGCAATTGCCATCGGCCCCCGGATCGCGGCCTCAGGTGGTTTCGATGCGCTCTATCGGGAGGGCATGGGCCTCATCGAGGAGGTTGCTGCCTATCTCGATCAGGAAGGACGCAATGACAGCCGTTTCCTGCCGCGCGAAGCTGCATTTCTCTATGCGACCGAATCCATGCGCCTGACCACGCGGCTTATGCAGATTGCCTCCTGGCTGCTGCTCCAGCGCGCCGTCAATGAGGGTGAAATCAGCCGCGAGAATGCGCGCTCGGAAAAGGAAAAGGTCAAGTTTTCCGCCACGCCCTCCGAACGGGGTGGCCCGGGTTACGACCAGCTTCCTCAAACCTTGCGCGATTTCATCGATAAGGGCGACCGGCTCTTCGATCGCGTCATGCAGCTCGATCAGCTCGAGCGTGGCGCGGTTCCGGATCGTCCGGCGGGCAATACCAATGGCATCGCCGACCAGTTTTCTCGATTGCATGCCGCGTTCAAGCGTGCCGAATAGGCTTAGCCTCGCGGCGTGAAGAAGATCACTGCGGCACTAGCCACCGTCAGGACGACGCCCAGCAGGCGCGCCCCTCGAGACGGATAGCAAAAAGCCCGACACGAGGGCCGGGCTTTTCGAATTCCAACAGATATCGATCGCTTAGAGGCCGAGACCCTTGAAGCGTTCCTTGAAGCGGCTGACGCGGCCGCCGCGGTCCATCAGCTGGCCCGTGCCGCCAGTCCAGGCGGGATGGGTCTTGGGGTCGATGTCGAGCTGCAGCGAGTCACCTTCCTTGCCCCAGGTCGAGCGGGTCTGGTAGCTGGTGCCGTCGGTCATGACCACGGTGATGGTGTGGTAGTCGGGATGGGTATCGGACTTCATCGCATGCGCCTCAAATCA
>CAZBUX010000270.1:0-2221 GCA_964495185.1 uncultured Rickettsiales bacterium
GAAGGCGGTCTTCCTTTGCCGCGCGGCTGCTGGCTTCCGAACACACCCAAAAGGCCCGAAGCAAAAGAGCCGACAACGAACCGATCGGTGTAGAAATATGATACGGGCGCGTCGTCGTTTGCATCGTCGATCTCGATGGCGATGCAGCCGCCACCTACACCGCAGTCCGCTGGTGGAATACCGAGTCTTGCTCCGGTCTGTATATCGGGACGCATGAAGCGCTTATTCGATTTCCACTGGGACGTGCCTGATGACAACGTGAATGTTTTCAGCTGAACACGCCGCTCATTGTCTCCGTCATCCAAGAGGATATCGAACTTATCGCGATCCACTTCTGGCTCGAAAATGCTGAGGGGATAGCCTGCGCGCGCTGCCGCCAGCTTCAGATCAAAATACAGCTTATGAAAAAATACCCGTTCTCGCGTTACGGTGTTTATTGGGGCGTTCAAAAATTTGGTTAGAGCCATCAAAATCTCCCTGCTCACAGAATAGTAGCGCTCCGGCTAGGGCCGTCATAGGTACTTTCACTGCTAGATCATGTTCTGTCCCCGCCTTTAAAACTTAGGAATTTGCCCGCCTTCAACACATCCAGATGCTCCATTATTCGCGTGCTGTTCTTCACGCGTTTTCTCCCGGTAGTCGGCATGTGATCAGGCCTCAACTCGGAAAGCGGCTGTCTATGGCTTCGGAAAGCTCTTTCAAGCGCTCGCCTCTGTTCTTCGTCTGGCGCGCACTGCCACCAAGTTGCCATTCGCTTATCCTTCGCGTGATGATGGCCGGGCGCAACGCGCCCGGCCATCGGTAGGTCATTCGGCAGCCTCGGCATATTCCGCATGTTCTTCCTGCGGACCGTTGCCCGGAAACTGCGCCGTATAGCCCGCTGCCGGGAATGCCATATAGCGGGGCTGCCAGCTTTCGCCGCCGTTCTGGCGGGCTTCGGTGAGACAGTCCGCAATGATCTTCTTTTGCACCTTCGCGGTCGATGCGGTATGAGCCTCGGCTCTCCTGCTGCCCGCGACTTCCCGCACGATAGCGTTAATCGCTTCCTTGTCGCGCAACAGGTCAAGGAACGTCTCATCCGGCGTCCACCATGTGCGCATGTCGGTGTGAAGCAGTGCGCCAAGGGTTTCGACAATAGGGCTGTGCGCCGCCAGCGTCTCGGCCATGGCGAAGGATAAAACCTTCGTAACGGCTTCATCCTCCATTTGCAGGAGGGTGCGGAAAATTTCGGTCAGACTGTATCCGCAGCCATAGATGAAGCTGGATACGAGCGTTTCCCCTTCTTCACCCTCGATTCCGAGCAACGCCACAATGGCCGTGCGCGCCTGCGCGAATGCCGCTTCCGCTTTCGATGCGGCAAGGCTTTCAGCGATGGCGGTATTGGCGGCCCGCTGGCTTTCGGGCCGCACGGTCCAGAGACTCGAACCCGCGATGATGTGCGCCGTAGCTAACCGCAGGGCGATGCCGGGATGCGCAAGAAGCTCGGTCCTGACCGCCGCATGGCGATGCAGGCCGAGATAGTTCTGCATGGCCTGGGTCAACTCGGGCCGTTCCATACGGCACTCAGGGGATGCGGTCTGCGCCTTCTCCTTCTTCCTTGCGTCCTTGGTCGTCAGGAATCCTTCGTGGAAGGCGACCTCGCCGTCACGGGTGCAGGTGACATAGACCTTCCCGCCCTTGGTCCGCGCCGCCTTGACATAGTCCCAACTCTGCCAGTGCTGGCCGATATCGAGCACGACGATCTCGGCCCATCCCTTTTCCAGATACGCGTCACGCGCCCGCGCGATGGCCTCGCCCTGCAACCGCCAGAAGGCTTCGCTGTCTGCAAAATAACGTTCCTCCCCGAACAGGTCGGACACAATCGCGCCGGTGTAGCTGGCGACATCGAACAGGGCGTTGCTGACCGGAATCTGCGAACCGCCGAACAGCCATTCCTTGAGCGCCCGGCCTTGCGGCGCATACTCGTCATCGCTTTTGAACAGCGTCCACCATGCTTTCTGCTGGCGCTGCGTTGCCATGGTCAGGCTGCGCAGCGTGTCGGCGCTGATATCTTCGCGGCGGTATGCGTTCAGGATGGGCGCGATCAGGTTGGCAATTGCCAGCCGCTGATGCACCAGCCGTTCCGTCACGCCGAAATGCGCCGCAATGTCGGCGGCGGTCATGCCCTTCTGCACCAGTCCCGCGAAGGCCTTGAACTGGTCGATTTCATCCATGGGAAGAT
>CAZBUX010000271.1:0-2207 GCA_964495185.1 uncultured Rickettsiales bacterium
CAGGATGAAAGCAAAATTCTCGCCCCGGCCGAACTGAAAGCCGACGAAACCACGCTCGTCGTCGAAAACCCGCCGCTTCAGGAAGGCGTGCCGCAACCGCTGGTGAGCGAAACGGTGGTTGTCGAAACGGCTGCCCCGGGTACCGAGGCTAGCCGTCTGGCCCAGCTGGAAAAAGAGGTTGCCGCCCTGCGCGCCGATTATAATTCGATGATGCCGGCCTTCAATGGCCTGATCACGACCAATGAAAGAATTAAAACGCTGCTCGATCAGCTGGAGCAAAAGGCGGGCGTGGCCCCGGCGGCTGCGAATAAACCGGCGGAAGCCGCACCGGCTGCCCCGGCCGCTGAACCGCAAGCTTCAGCTAATCCGGCCCCGGCCTCTGGCGCGAGCGTTATTTCCGGGATGCGTATCGGCGAACATGGCGATAAGACGCGCCTTGTGCTCGATGCGACAGCCGCGACGGAATACAAGACCGATGTTACGGACAAGACATTGACGATTACCCTGCCGGGCGCAGGCTGGACGGGCAAGGAATCGGTGTCGGGTCTGAAATCGCCGCTGGTTTCCGGCTGGACGGCTTCCGCCGGCGCGGCGGGCGGTGTGGTGATTACGGTCTCGCTGAAATCAGCCGCCAAAGTCGTGGCGACTGAGCAGCTTAAGGCAGAAGGCAAGGCGACGCCGCGTATCGTGATCGATCTCGCGGCCGATAAGGCGGCCACCTAAAAACTCCGTTTATCTCAAGGACTTGGAAAATAACCGGGCCTGCGCTAGGTTACTGGCGAAGGGTTTTGCCCCGCGCCTGCGTACAACTGGTACAAACCGACCACCCTCAACAAGGATGTACATACATGAAGAAATTACTGATTCTGAGTGCTGCCGCTCTGGTTTTACAGGCAATCCCGGCGATCGCATCCGATGGCCATGAAAAATGCGACCGCGGCGCGAAAATGTTCGAGAAACTCGACACCGACAAAAACGGCACGATTTCCGAAGCGGAATTCCTGACGAAGTCGAAAGAGCGTTTCGCCACGATGGATGCCAATGGCGATGGCGCCGTGACGCCGGAAGAAGCCAAAGCCGCGCATGAAAAAATGCGCGAAAAATGGAAAGAGCACAAAGCCAAGAAAGACGGCGAAGCTCCTTCGGCTGAGTAAGTTGAATAGCGGCCTTGATGGCGCTGGATAAAGAAGACGATCATGGCCTGATGGTGCGCATACAGCGCGGTGACCATCAGGCCTTTTCGCATCTGGTGCAACGTCACAGCGGACGTTTTTACGCCATTGCATTCCGCATGCTGAATAACAGCGCCGAAGCCGAGGACATTGTTCAAGATTCTTTTCTCAAGCTCTGGAACAAGCCGCAGGCGTGGGATGCGAAAAAGAACGCGAAATTCACGACATGGTTTTACCGCGTGGTCACCAATGCCGCGATCGACAAGGCGCGCCGCCGGGTTAAAATGGTTTCGGGCGAAAAAATTATCGATTTTGTCGCCGATGACCGAAGGAATGCCGAAGAACAGATGTATCAGGATGAGACGCAACGCATTCTGGAAGAGGCGATACAGTCTCTTCCGGATCGCCAGCGGGCCGCGCTGAACCTGTGTTTTTATGAAGGGCTCAGCAACAAGGAAGCGGCCGACATACTGGATGTCAATCTAAAGGCGCTGGAATCGCTGCTGATGCGGGCCAAGGCCGGGATAAAAGACTACATGACAAGAAACGGATATTTACAGGATCAGATATTAAAAGGAGCACAGGGATGACCTACGATAAAGACCTCGATCATCTTCTTTCGATGCGCCGCGCGGTGGAAGTACCGCCCGGCCTGGCGCAGCGTATTATCAACATGACGCCGCCGCGCAAACCCAAACAGGATAATTGGGCCGACATCTGGGCGGATTTCCAGTCGATGTTCGTCTTGCCGCGCCCGGCCTATGCGTTGGCGCTGGCCGCGATTTTCGGCTTGCTGATCGGGTTCGATACATCGGCATCGTCCACCGATCCGATCTATTCCAATTTCACGTCATTCCTGCAGGCGGATGCCGATATCGATGAAGGGAACTGGTTATGAGCAAGCCGATTAAAATTATCTTCACCCTTTCATTATTGCTGAACCTTATTCTGGTTGGTGTATCGGCGGGTTGCATGTGGAAACGCCATGATCATAAGATGCCGTTTGCCGAAGCGTCCGATGAAACGCGTGCGCAA
>CAZBUX010000272.1:0-723 GCA_964495185.1 uncultured Rickettsiales bacterium
GCGCGAGCCGGGGTCGCGGGCGACCGCCTTGATCTCGATGATACCGTCGTAGATTTCCGGCACTTCCTGCGCGAAAAGCTTGGCGAGGAACATGGGATGCGTGCGCGAGAGGAAAATCTGCGGGCCGGTCTTTTCGCGGCGGACGTCGGCGATGTAAGCGCGGATACGCTCGTTGCCACGGTACACTTCGCGCGGGATGAGTTCGTCGCGGCGGATCATCGCTTCGGTGCGGCCGAAGTCGACGATGACGTTGCCGTATTCGACGCGCTTGACGATACCGCTGATGATTTCGCCGGTCTTGTCCTTGAATTCGTCGTATTGCTTTTCGCGCTCGGCGTCGCGCACTTTCTGGAGCACGACCTGCTTGGCGGTCTGGGCAGCGACGCGGCCGAAATCGATCGGCGGCAGAATGTCTTTCAGCAGACCGCCGACTTCGATGGTCGGGTCGATCTTCCTGGCGGCCGGAAGCGTCATTTCGGTCATCTCGTTCTCGACGTTCTCGACGACGGTGCGAACGCGGAACAGCTTGATCTCACCTGTTTTCTTGTCGATCTCGGCGCGGATATCGTGCTCATGCCCGTATTTGCGGCGACCGGCCACCTGAATGGCCTGCTCCATGGCGTCGATGACGGATTCTTTCGAAAGCCCCTTTTCGCGCGCGACGGCGTCGGCGATCTGGAGAAGCTCGGTGCTTCCGTATACGGCTTGGTTGGCGCTCATGAT
>CAZBUX010000272.1:733-2176 GCA_964495185.1 uncultured Rickettsiales bacterium
TAGTGTTTCGGTTGTTTTTTAGGTTTTTTGGCGCCGATGCCGAGCAGGGCATCGGTAATAATCAGTTTGGCGCTGCGGATGTTGCTTATCTCAATCGTCACATCGCCTTCTTCCGTGTGCATGGAAACGCTGCCTTTTTTGGCGGCTTTTCCCAGTGTACCCTTGAAGCGCCTGCGGCCCTCAAGCGGGACGTAGGTTTCCAGCCTGATTTCATTGCCTGCGTAACGTTCAAAATCGGCGGGTTTGACCAGCGGGCGGTCAAGGCCGGGCGAGCAGACTTCGAGGTCGTAGGCGGTGGCGATCGGGTCTTCCACTTCGAGCAGCGTGCCGACGGTGCGGCTGATCTGCGTGCAATCCTGCACGCTCATGGGCGACGCGTCCTTGCGCTCGGCCATGACGGTCAGTGTTTTGCGATTATAGCCTTCTGACAGTTTCAGCTGCACGAGGTTATACCCCAGCGCTTCCAGCGGCGGCTCGATCATGGAGGTAATTTTTTCCACTACGCTCATTGTCAAATAATCCGGATAAAATAAAAAGGCGGGCAAACGGCCCACCTTTCATGGACCAATAACCATATTCCGCTTAAGAATTCAAGCCTTTTTTTAGGTAAAAACCGTAGAAAAACCGGGCGATACCGCAATGCCTGCGTTTTTTTTCGAAATGGCTGGAAATTAATAATGATTAACGGCAGTATCCTGCCCTATGTTTAATACTATGCTTCCTTTTAAAGACCCTGATTTCTGGGTGCAGACGGCGGTGTCCGCCAAGGACAACGCGTTTATGGTCATGTTTCCCGACATGGCGCATGATAACGACGCTCACGTCGCGCGGGCGCGGGAGATTGCCAGCGTGGTGGAATCGGCGCTCAAACGCAGGCATATCGACGTCAGTTTCGACGAGCACCTTGGCAGCGGCGAATTTCCGGTACAGAGCATCGAAGGTTTTTCAGGGCCGGATACGAAGAATGCCTGTTTCTACCTGTTTCATCCGCAGAGGGAATTCGGAGGGGATAGCCAGATAAAGGATATTTGCGTGACGGCGAGCAATGCGCTGAACGCCTTGCAGGTCGTGCTGACGCCCAGCGATTCCGTAGAGCAGCAAACGCAGAAAATCGAAGAATTCAGGCTGGGCATAGAGCGTGGAAATCTCGATACGATATTATCTACGGCCAGCAACCCCCTGCTGGCGATGAACGTCCCTAATGCCTTTAGCGCCAATACGGCAAATTACGGTGCGGAATCGGGTGACGGCGCAAAGAACGGCAAGCACAGGACGATGCGTGACGAAATAGCCGACGCTATCAAAGCGGCGGTGGCGGAGTACAACACGGTGGCGGGCGAAGGGAAAGCCATTGACGCGCTGGCCTATACCGATGCACTGACCAAGGCCTGCGCGACGGCGGCGATTACGAATCTGAAAGACAGGAAGTTTGAGAAACACATG
>CAZBUX010000273.1:0-2160 GCA_964495185.1 uncultured Rickettsiales bacterium
CCCTCCGTCCACTTCTTTTACTTAGCCACTGGTAATGGCTGAATAGTTCCCCTATATTAGAATAGCAAGTCAAACATGCGATTCATCCTTTATCCAAGCTCATAACCCAGAACCTGTATTTATGGAAACGAAGCCCGAAACCAAACTCGATATTTACCCCCTCCTGCCCTTGCGCGACATCGTGGTGTTCCCGTCGATGGTCGTGCCGCTTTTCGTCGGCCGCGACAAGTCGGTGCGCGCCCTCGAAGAGGTGGTGAAGCGCGAAGGTAAAATCCTGCTCGCTACACAGAAAAACGGCGGCGTGGACGACCCCCGCGAGACCGATATCTATCGCATGGGCACGCTGGGCAACATCCTGCAGCTCCTCAGGCTTCCCGACGGCACCGTGAAGGTGCTGGTCGAAGGCGCTTCGCGCGCGCGCATCACCGAATTCCTCGATAACAGCGAGTATTTCCAGGTCGTGGCCGAGCCCGCCGAGGAAGAAGGCGCCGACCGCCAGGAAACGGAAGCGATGTTCCGCACGGTGCTCACGCAGTTCGAGCAGTACGTGAAGCTCAACAAGAAAATCCAGCCCGAGACGCTCGGCACCGTGAGCAAGATCACGCAGCCGAGCCTGCTTGCCGATACCATTGCCGCGCATATGTCGGTAGATATCGCCGAGAAGCAGAAAATCCTCGAAATGCTCAACGTTTCCGACCGCCTCGAACATATTTTCGGGCTGATGGAAAATGAAATCGCCGTGCTCAATACCGAGCGCCGCATCCGCTCGCGCGTCAAGCGCCAGATGGAAAAGACGCAGCGCGAGTACTACCTGAATGAGCAGATGAAGGCCATTCAGAAGGAACTCGGCGAAACCGAGGACGGCAAAGACGAGCTCGGGGAAATCGAAGAAAAGCTGAAAAAACTGCGCCTTTCCAAGGAAGCACGCGAAAAAGGCCTGACCGAACTTAAAAAACTGCGCACCATGAGCGCCATGTCGGCGGAGGCCTCGGTCATCCGCAACTATCTCGACTGGCTGGTGAGCATACCGTGGAAAAAGCCCACGCGCATCGTGAGCGACCTCAAGCACGCTGAGAAGGTGCTGGAAGAAGATCACTACGGCCTCGACAAGGTGAAAGACCGCATCCTCGAATACCTCGCCGTGCAGCAACGCACCAAGCAGGTGAAATCGCAGATTCTCTGCATCGTCGGGCCTCCGGGCGTCGGCAAAACCTCGCTTGCCAAATCCATCGCGCGGGCCACGGGCCGTAATTTCGTGCGCATTTCGCTCGGCGGCGTGCGCGACGAAGCCGAGATTCGCGGCCACCGCCGCACGTATATCGGCTCCATGCCGGGCAAGATCGTACAATCGATGAAGAAAGCAAAATCTTCAAACCCCCTTTTCCTGCTCGACGAAATTGACAAGATGGGCAACGATTTCCGCGGCGATCCCGCTTCGGCGCTGCTTGAGGTGCTCGATCCCGAACAGAACCACACCTTCAGCGACCATTATCTTGAGGTCGATTACGACCTGTCGGACGTGATGTTCGTGGCTACCGCCAACAGCATGAACATGCCGCGCCCCCTCCTCGATCGCATGGAAGTCATCCGCATCCCCGGCTACACCGAGGACGAGAAAGTCCATATCGCCAAGCGCCACCTCATCCCGAAACAGGTAAAAAACCACGGGCTGAAGAAAGACGAATGGTCGGTATCGGAAGACGCGCTGCGCGACGTTATCCGCTATTACACCCGTGAAGCGGGCGTGCGTCACCTTGAGCGCGAAATCGCCAACCTCACCCGTAAGGCAGTAAAGGAAATCCTGCTTAACGGTCGCAAAATGGTAAAAGTTGCCGCCAATAACCTCGGCAAGTACGCCGGCGTGCGCAAATACCAGTTCGGCGAAATGGAAAAAGAAGATTTAGTAGGTATGGTCACAGGACTTGCCTGGACGGAAGTCGGCGGCGACCTGCTCACCATCGAAGCCGTCACCATGCCCGGTAAAGGCAAAGTCGCCATCACCGGCAAGCTCGGCGACGTCATGCAGGAATCGGTGCAGGCAGCCATCGCTTACGTGCGCTCGCGTTCGCTGGCATTCGGCATCATCCCGCCGGTATTCCAGACCAAGGACATCCACGTCCACGTGCCCGAAGGCGCCACACCGAAAGACGGCCCGTCCGC
>CAZBUX010000274.1:0-2144 GCA_964495185.1 uncultured Rickettsiales bacterium
AGAAACCGATCAGCCCCGACACCTCGCTACGGCGCGAGCCGGGCAGCACTAGCAGTGTTTTCGACCTGTCAGGCGAAAGATCCTTCTTCTCCGCTTGCCGCGTCGCCGCGCGGAGCACGCCCGGCTCATGCGTCAGACGGTGGCCGACATAGGTTTTTGCATGGGATAAAGCGAGCGGATAACAGAAACGTTTTCCGTCTAAGCGGATGTCGCCGAGATAGCTGCCCGTGCGCTCACGGATTTCCTGTTCGAATTCGGCGTCGGAGAGATCCATGTAGACCGCGACGCGCTCGCTCGGCTCCACCCATACCAGCGACGAGCGGTTTTCCGTCATCGGCAGCACGGCGAACGGCCCGGCGGGCAGGAAACGTTCCTGCGCGAGCCCGTTATGCGGTTTATCGTGGCGTATGGTGCAGACGATGGCGGTCTGGCGGTATTTCCATTCGATTGCGCCGATTCCCGCGAGCGTGCGCGCTTGCGAATTTTTCCCGTCGGCGCCTACCAGCAGGCGGCAACGGATTTTTTTGCCGTTGTAGAGATCGAGCGTGTGGCCGCCTGAGTCGCTTTCAAAGCCGCGCAGCGTGGATTCGTCGTGAACGGCGATGTTCGGAAGTTTCGCCGCCGCCTGATGCAACGCGTGGCGGGTGAAACGGTTCTCGACGATATAGCCGAACGGCTCTTCGCTTACTTCGCGGTGCTGGTAGTGGAGGTAAAACGGCATGTGGCCGTCGGAAACGCGGATGTCGAGAATGGGCTCGGCCTGAGCGGCCATGCCCTGCCATACGCCGATGGCATCGAGGATATTTTTCGAGCCGAGCGCGATAGCGCTGACGCGGCCGTCGAAGCTTGCATCCAGTTGTGCCGAAAGCTTGCTTTTTTCGATTACCGCGACGGAAATGCCCGACTGCGCGAGCGCCACGGCAAGGCTTAGCCCGACCATGCCGCCGCCGAGGATGGCGACGTCAACGGAGTTGGCGGAATTGCCTAAAATTTCAGCAGACATAGCGTATATGCAAAAAAAATAAACAGGGATGAGCGGGCATAAAAGCATAAAACCCGCAGTTTTCCTAGAGTTTTAATTTGGCACGGAACTTGAGAATAGATTTACCGTTTTGGCGTAATTCGTTACGCCTGTGAACGTCCTGCGACTTGGGGCCGGGTTTATCCCGGCCCTCTTTTTTGTTGTCATTTCCGCCGCCATTGCCTATGCCAGCCGCATGCCCCTGAAAATCGTCACCTGGAATATCAACTCCGTCCGCCTGCGGATGCCGCTTCTGAAGGCGCTGGCCGCCGAGGTGAAGCCGGATATCGTCTGCCTGCAGGAAACGAAGGTTGCGGACGAGCTTTTCCCGCTGGACGATATTAAATCCATCGGCTTCCCTCATGTGTATTTCTCGGGCGAAAAAGGGTATAACGGCGTGGCGATTCTTTCGCGCGTTCCGCTTACCGCGAACGGCAGCATGCGTATCGCCGATTCCGACCACAAGCGGCATATTTCAGCGCTGCTTCCCGACGGCACGGCGCTGCATAATTTTTATGTTCCGGCAGGCGGGGATATCCCCGATCCGGTGCTGAATCCTGCGTATGGTTTCAAGCTGCGCTTCGTCGAGGACATGACGGCGTGGTCGAAGAAACAGAAAAGAACCGGGCAGCGCATGATCGCGGTGGGGGATTTCAACATCGCGCCGCATGTAAACGACGTGTGGTCGCATAAACAGCTTTTAAACGTGGTGAGCCATACGCCCGCAGAGGTGGAGCGGCTGGACGCGCTCAAGGATTCCTACGAGTGGTGCGATGTCGCCCGGCATTTCGCTAAGCCAGAAGAGCGGCTTTACAGCTGGTGGAGCTACCGCAACCGCGACTGGCGGAAATCCGACCGTGGCCGCCGCCTCGACCATATCTGGGTCACCCCTACCCTCGCCCCGGCCCTGAAGAAACTGGAAATCCTCAAAGACGCCCGCGACTGGACGCAACCCTCCGACCACGTGCCGGTGGTGATGAGTATTGCGCTTTAATGACGTTAGTGGCATCCTGAACACTGTATCCCGTCATTGCGAGCGCAAGCGAAGCAATACAGTGTGCCGAGTCTTCGGCACGGATAGTTACTATATAGCGCCCATGGCGCTTATACTGGATTTCTTAGC
>CAZBUX010000275.1:0-2133 GCA_964495185.1 uncultured Rickettsiales bacterium
GGCGCCGCCGGGCAGGCCCGCGATCGTGCGCACGCCCTGGCGCTCGAGAAGGCGCACCATCAGTTGCGCGCCGGTGAGTTGAACCATGTTGGTCTCCTTGCTTGAAGGTTCGGCGGCAAGACCGGCGGGCGCAAAAGCAAAACCCCCGTCGGGCTTGCGCGCCGACGGGGGTTTGAGATCTTGTGCTCGAGTGCTTCTTGTCCCGTTACGACGCGCGCGTGCCTACGCCTACTACGCGTACTACGGTTACCGCGGACACGAAGGCGAAGCTTGCGGGACGGGACATGAAATGCGTTTTCGTCGAGAAGGTATGAAACGTGACCGGCAGTGTAATCACGAAGCGGTGCGATGCACAAGAATCTTTTCGGGGAAATGCCGCCCCTGCAATTCGAGCGACCCGCCGCCGCACCTTCCTCGACCGGCAAGGCTCAGCCCGCGCGCAACTCCCGCCGCAGGATCTTGCCGACGTTGCTCTTGGGCAGTTCATCGCGGAACTCGATGTGATGAGGAACCTTGTAGCCGGTCAGGTTCTCGCGGCAGTAGGCCGTCAGCGCCTCGGCGGTGAGCGAGCGATCCTTGCGCACGACGAAGATCTTCACCGCCTCGCCGCTGCGCTCGTCGGGCACCCCGATCGCAGCGACCTCGAGCACCCCCGGATGACTGGCGACCACGTCCTCGACCTCATTCGGGTAAACATTGAAGCCGGACACCAGGATCATGTCCTTCTTGCGATCGACCAGCCGGACGAAGCCCATCTCGTCGATGACCGCGATGTCCCCGGTGCGCAGAAACCCGTCCGGCGTGAACGCGCGCGCGGTCTCCTCCGCGCGCTGCCAGTAGCCAGGCGTCACCTGCGGCCCGCGCACGCACAGCTCGCCGCGCTGCCCGATCGGCTGCTCGTTGCCCTCGTCGTCGCGGATGCTGATCTCCGTGGATGGCACCGGGAGTCCGATCGCATGGTTGAAGCCCTTGAGGTCAAGCGGATTGATGGTGACCGCCGGCGAGGTCTCGGTAAGACCGTATGCCTCAACCAGTTGCACACCGGTGATCGTCTTCCACTTCTCCGCGACTGCCTGCTGGACCGCCATCCCGCCGCCGAGCGCCACCCGCAGCGAGGAAAAGTCCAGCTGCGCGAACGCTTCGCTGTTCACCAGCGCGTTGAACAGGGTGTTGACCCCGGTAATCGCCGTGAATCTGTGCCTGGCCAGTTCCTTGACGAAGCCGGGAATGTCGCGCGGGTTGGGAATCAGCACGTTCGCCGCGCCGATCTTGAGGAAGGTCAGGCAGTTCGCGGTGAGCGAGAAGATATGATAAAGCGGTAGCGCGGTGATGATGATCTCACGACCATCGCGGACGTGCGGCGCGATCCAGGCGTGGGCCTGCTGGAGGTTGGCGATGATGTTGCGGTGGGTCAGGATCGCGCCCTTGGCCACGCCTGTCGTGCCACCCGTGTACTGAAGGAAGGCGATGTCGTCGTGCCCCACCTCCACCGGCTGCAGGGCGTGAGCCGCGCCGCGCTTGAGCGCTTCGGTGAAGGAAAGATGGCCGTCGAGCGACCACTCGGGCACCAGCTTGCGTATCCGGCGGACGACGAAATTGACCACCGCCCCTTTCGGAAAGCCGAGCATCTCGCCCAGGCTGGTGACGATGACGTGGCGCACCGGCACCTGCCCGCGCACCTGCCCGAGCGTGTGCGCGAAGTTCTCGAGGATGACGATCGCCTCGGCCCCGGCATCCCGAAGCTGATGCTCGAGCTCGCGCGCGGTATAGAGCGGATTGACGTTTACGACCGTATAGCCCGCCCGCAGCGCGCCGAAAAGGGCGATCGGATACTGCAGCACGTTGGGCATCATCAGCGCCACGCGCGTGCCGCGCGGCAGCTTCAGGTCGCTCTGGAGGAACGCGCCAAAGCGCGCGCTCAGTGCATCGAGTTCGGCGTAGGAGATCGCCTTTCCCATGCAGATGTAGGCGCTTTGCGCCGCGAAGCGTCGCGCGCTGCGCTCGAACACGTCCCCGAGGGAGCGGAACTCATCGACGTCGATTTCCGCGGGGATGCCCTGGGGGTAGCTTTTCAGCCAGATTTTTTCCACGTCCTCTCCTCCTGTTGCTGGAAATACCGCCGGCGACCCAAAG
>CAZBUX010000276.1:0-2129 GCA_964495185.1 uncultured Rickettsiales bacterium
GCACCATGGTATCGCCATGACCGCCGAGCACGAAGGCGTTAATATCCGAAATCGAAACGTTCAGGGCTTCGGCGAGGAAGAACGCGAAGCGCGACGAATCGAGCACGCCCGCCATGCCGACCACCTTGCTTGCGGGCAGGCCGGAGACTTTCTGCATCACCCAGACCATCGCATCGAGCGGGTTGGTGATCACGATAACGAAAGCGTTCGGGCAATATTTCTTAATATTTTCACCGACGGATTTAATGATGCCGGTATTGATGGCAACGAGGTCGTCGCGGCTCATGCCGGGCTTGCGGGGCACGCCCGCGGTGACGATCACCACGTCGCTGTCTTTGATATCAGCATAATCGTTGGTGCCCTTCAAATGCACGTCGGCGCCGTCGATGGCCGAGCTTTGCGAGATATCGAGCGCCTTGCCCTGCGGCAGGCCTTCGGCGATGTCGAACAATACGACGTCACCTAAATTCTTAAGTTCGGCGAGGTGGGCGAGGGTGCCCCCGATCATGCCGGCGCCGACGAGGGCGATTTTCTTACGAGCGGTCATAGGATATCCTTATCTTTTAGAGCGATGGAAGGACGTTCAGCATACGGTCTTTATATTTAAGACTAGGTTAATTGGGATTCAAGTGGCGCGGGGTAGAATAAACTTATGTTAATAGATTGTTATAAAAGCTTTTTTATAAGGTGCGGCGAACGGGCAAATAGTGTAATTTTATAAGCGGATATAACGAAATATAATATTTATGCAACGGATTCTGCTGGGAATTATTACCTTATTATTAATTATTTTCGGGCTGTACGGCAACCGGGAAGGGCTGGCGATTTATCTCGGGGCGTCTGACGAGAAGACGTTTTATCCGTTTTTCGTCCTTGTGCCGTTTAGCGAGCCGGAACAGTTCCTACAGGCGCTTTTTTTTACCGCTGCCGCCTGTCTCATGGTTTTTCATCTTTCGCTGGTACCGAAAAAACTGATCCGCAATGCGCATCCGTTGCCCCTGCCGCAGTTAAAATGGCTCTGCGTGATTTTCTTCTCCGGTATTTTCTGGAGTATCGCCTCGGTGTTTCACCCGCACTGGTTCGCGCGCATGACCTACGAAGACGGGCCGATCGAAAACCTCACTTTCATGTGTCTGCTCGCAAGCACGATCATGGTCATCTGCGCCCGCTTCGCGCACCTGCGCACCCGCACCCGCCGCGACCGCCTGCTCGACGCGGGATTTTTCCTGCTGGCGCTCGGGTTTTTCGTGTTCGCCATGGAAGAGGTTTCATGGATGCAGCGCCTGTGGAACATCGCCCCTCCCGAATTTTTTAGGGAAAACAACACGCAGAAGGAAATCAACCTGCATAACCTCGCCAGCAAATGGACGGCGACGTTTTACCTGTTCATCAGTTTCGTTTTCCTGATACTGATTCCCTTCCTGCATGAAAGGACGCGGCTGTTCGAAGCGTATTTCAAGCGCTTCACCCCGCTCATCGGCAGGCACGGCACGGTGCTGGCCGCGGCGATGCTCGCGGCTTTCTCCAGCGCGTTCGCCAGCGTCATGATACAGGCCTGTTTCCTGCTCACGTTTTTTATCCTGCTGCTTTATTTAGCCGAGCGTCCCGGCGCTCGCCTGCTTGCCGCCTGCATAGTCGCGTATGCGCTCACGCAGATGATCTACATCTATTCTTACTACGACTTCCAGAAGGAAGCCCGCATCGGCGAATTCAAGGAGCTCTACATCGCCATAGGCTACCTCGCCTACGCGCTGGAGTTGTGGCAGCGCTGTCGTCGTAAAGCTACGGGAACGGACTAACTCACGGCTTGTTCATCTTGTCGAAGAACTCGGCGTTGTTTTTGGTTTCGCCCAGTTTCTCCAGCAGGAATTCGATGCCGTCCATCGGCCCCATCGGCGCGAGGATCTTGCGCATGACCCACATTTTGGTGAGCGTCGATTTTTCGACGAGCAGGTCTTCCTTGCGGGTGCCCGACTTGGTGATGTCGATGGCGGGGAACACGCGTTTGTCGGCGATCTTGCGGTCGAGGATGATTTCCGAGTTGCCGGTGCCTTTGAACTCTTCAAAGATCACCTCGTCCATGCGCGAGCCGGTATCGATCAGCGCGGTGGAAATGATGGTAAGCGAGC
>CAZBUX010000277.1:0-2110 GCA_964495185.1 uncultured Rickettsiales bacterium
GCGGAAGACCACATGCTTATCTGCGGCGCGACGCGGCGGCCAAAAACGCCCGAGGATAGCTGGTACCAGATGATCCATGACGCGCTCGCGCCGCTGGTGACGCCGTATGAAAACGGCTGGCGCATGGGCACGCCGATGGTTCCGGGCGCACGGGCAGCGATAACTGCCGCGAAGGTGGCGCAGCCGTTCCCCGATTTCCTGAATAAGCCGCTGCCGGAGGAACCAGTGCCGACGAAGCCGCTTTCGCCGTCGCGCCAGCCGGGAACGGAGCCTGCCGCCGCGTCGCCGCTCTTGTCCGAAGCCGTATTCGCGCGCGGCGTATTGATTCACAAGCTGCTGCAATACCTGCCCGCGCTTGCGGCAGATAAGCGCGAAGCGGCATCGAAACATTTTGCCCGGAATTATGCCAAAACCATGCCGCCGGAAGCGCTTGACGCCTGCATCCGCGAAGCGCTGGCGCTGATGGGTGATGCGCAGTTCGCGTTCCTGTTTGCGCAAGGCGGGCTCCCCGAAGCCCCGCTCACCGGCACTATCGAAATCGGCGGCAGGCCGGTGACGGTATCGGGGCAGGTGGACAGGCTGGTGATCACGGATACGGAAATATGGGTGATTGACTACAAAACGCACCTGCTGCCGCCACCGCAAGGCAGGGCTGCGCCGTCCGCATACCTGCGGCAAATGGCGCTTTACCGACTGTTGCTTAAGGCTATTTACCCGGAAAAAACCGTGCGTGCGGCGCTGGTGTGGACGGCTACGCCAAGGCTAGATATTCTCGACGATACGCACCTTGACGAAGCGGCAAGGAGTTTCTAGATTTAAGGAGTACAACATTAGTAACTCCCAAGAGGAAATCATGTCAGCACTGCACATCGACGACAGCGAATTCGAACAAAAAGTTCTGAAGGCCAGCGGCACGTTCCTCGTCGATTTCTGGGCGGAATGGTGCGGCCCGTGCCGCCAGATCGCGCCGGTACTCGACGAAATCGCAGCCGAGCGCGCCGGGAAAATCACCATCGCCAAGGTCAACATCGACAAGAACCCGTCCACCCCGCAGAAATACGGCGTGCGCGGTATCCCGACGCTGATCATCTTTAAGGACGGCAAAGCCGTCTCCACCAAAGTCGGCAGCCTGCCCAAGAGCAAGCTTGTCGAATGGATCGATTCGGTCATTGCCTGATCGGGCGACGTCGCTCATTACACCTCAGCTGAAGCGGCTTCACGCCGATTTCGGCCTGCGGGCGGTGACGGCCTCTGAGATCGAATTTTACCTGCACGGGGCTGCGGCGGCGGACATCACCTCGTTTCGGTTGGAGGTGGACAGGAACTGCCGCAACGCCGGTATCGGGATTTTCAAGCATGAAAAGGAAAAGGGCTGCGAGCAATATGAAATCGCTCTGTCGCCCGCTGCGCCCGAAAAAACCGCGCGAGATACGATAGCGCTGAAAGCCATTATCGAGGCGGCCTCCATCTGCTACGCCATGACCGCCGATTTTTCCGCCAGGCCGCTTGCCAGTGAACCGGGCAGCGGATTGCATATCCATGTGCATCTCGAAAACGATCAGGGCAGCGTGTTTCAGAAAGCTGACGAACTCATTAGTGACGCACTGAAATTCTCCATCGGCGGATTACTCGCATGGCTTCCCGATTGCATGCCGGTATTCGCGCCGAACGCCGATTCGTATGCGCGCTTTGTCGCCACCGGCCAGACGCCGGTGACGGTAAGCTGGGGCGGCAATAACCGCACCGTGGCCGTGCGTTTGCCTGACGCCCCGCGCGACATGAAGCGTATCGAGCACCGCATGGCCGGGGCGGATGCCGATCCAGTGAAAGTCATCGCGGTCATATTGGCGGCGATGCATGACGGGCTTACCCGTAAACTCGATCCCGGCAAGCAAATCTACGGCGATGCCGCGCTCCCCATGTACGAACTGCCGAAATTCCCCATGAGCGAAAATGAGGCGCTGGCACGGATGCAGGCATCGGAGAAAATCAAAGAATATTTCGGAAGCGCGCTTTTTTAGCGGGTACGATTAGCGCTTTGCGCGCGCTGTTGCAGTATGCGCGCGGCATGGCCCGCTTCAATAACCGGGGGCTGTTGCACATGCACATC
>CAZBUX010000278.1:0-2101 GCA_964495185.1 uncultured Rickettsiales bacterium
GAAAAGCTCGGGCTCCGGTCTCGACGCCATGATGGTCAAGCTGATCGGCGACATCTGGGAACCGATGCTCGCGATCATTCTCGTCTTCGGTTATCTCGCCGGCATCATCCTTGTGATGATCGGTATTTCCCGCTTCCTTAAATCCGAACAGGACGGCCCGCGCGGCCCGACCGGTATCGGCACGATCATGACCTTCCTTGTCGCTGGCGCCATGTTCTCGCTGCACAAGATGGTGGGTTCGCTTTCGTCCTCGCTGTTCGACACCAGCGTCGTGACGACCAAGGGTAAACTTGTTTATCAGGCCGGCATGACCGGCGACGAAGTCCTGCACGCCGAAGCGGTGATCGCCGCCGCCGTTGCATTCGTCGCGCTGCTCGGCTGGATCAGCATTGTCCGCGGTTTCTTCATCGTGCGCGGCGTTGCCGAAGGAAATTCCCAGGCATCCATTATGGCCGGTATGACGCACCTTCTTGGCGGCGCGCTGGCTGTCAACCTCGGGCCGCTGATGAAAGCCGTGCAGACCACGCTCGGCATCACCGGCTACGGCATCGAGTTCTCGTAAGTTTTATATTACCTCCCTGGTAAAACTAAAGGGCGCCTTCGTGGCGCCCCTTTTTTGGTCTCAGGCGGGCAAGCCCGCTACAACGACTCAATATTAAATTCATGGGCCGTAGCGCGTTTACGCGCCTGAGGCAAAATCTTATAAAGCTTTCTTCCCTTCCTCACCCGTGCGGATGCGCACGGCGCGAGAGAGATCGTAAACGAAAATTTTTCCATCGCCGATGCGCCCGGTATTGGCGGCATTTTTAATTGCTTCGACGACCTTGTCTTCCAGCTTGCCGTCGATAACCACTTCCACCTTGACCTTGGGCAGAAGATTGACGGTGAAATCCTCGCTGCGCAAATTCTCCATCTGGCCTTTCTGGCGGCCGTAGCCCTGCACTTCCGTTACGGTCATGCCTTCCACGCCCAGCGCGTTCAGCGCCACGCGCACATCGTCGAGTTTAAACGGTTTGATGACGGCCATGATCATTTTCATGCGGTGCTTTCCCCTTGAGATCGGTTGTGCTATTGGCTTCTTAAGATTTAACCCATTAAGGCATTTGCGCAAGGGTCTAATAATGGCGAAAAACCGCGATTTCGATGCCGATGTCATTATCGTGGGCGGCGGCCCGGCCGGGCTGGGGCTGGCCGCGATTCTCGGCCGTCACGGCATTGATGCGCTATGCCTCGACCGCGATACCCCGGCCGCGAGCATTTCGCCCGCCTTCGACGGCCGCACCACGGCGATTTCGTTCGGTTCCCGCCGCGTGATGGAAGAGGCCGGTGCCTGGGATTCCCTGTCGAAAGACGCGTGTGCGATCGAAGACATCCAGATCCTCGATTCCGATTCCCCTGTCCTGCTCGACTTCCTGATCGGGGATGTCGATGGCGACGCGTTCGGGTGGATCGTCGAAAACCGTCATCTGCGCGGCGCGCTGTATCAAGCCGTGACATCATCCGGCGCGCAGCACATCACCCCCGCCACCGTCAGCGATTTTTCGCGCGATGACAATGGCGTGAACGTTCACCTTGCCGATGGCCGCGTGCTGCGTGCGCCGCTTGTTGTCGGCGCGGACGGGCGGCAATCTTTCACCCGCGAATGGATGGGCGTGGGCACGCGTGGCTGGACATACCGCCAACGCGCCATCGTCTGCACCGTCATTCACGAGAACCCGCATCGCAACATCGCCATAGAACATTTCCGCAAGGAGGGGCCGTTCGCGATCCTCCCCATGACCGACGACCCGCAGGGACGCCACCGTTCCGCCCTGGTATGGACCGAGGACACCAAAGGAGCGGCTGCGACTATGCAGTGGCCCCAGGAAATTTTCGACGCGGCGCTGACCGCGCGTTTTCCCCGCTGGTACGGGAGGGCCGCACAAGGGGGCAAGCGCGCCGCCTATCCGTTAAGCCTGGTCCACGCCCATCGCTACATCGCGCCCCGCGCGGCGCTGATCGCAGACGCGGCGCATGCCATTCATCCTATAGCGGGGCAAGGTCTTAATCTCGGATTACGGGATATCGCCGCGCTGGCCGACCTGATTGCGCGGGCCGCGCA
>CAZBUX010000279.1:0-2076 GCA_964495185.1 uncultured Rickettsiales bacterium
CCGGTACAACGCGAGCAGGAGCATAATTAACAGCACGGGGGTGCCAAGTATTACATACCAGTAGCCTGAAAATGCTTTTGAAACCGCAATCAGCGCCTTGGTGTGCATCGGCACGGTAAAGCCCTGCGCCAGGATGAAATCCACCAGCTTGGGCACCACGAAGATCATCAGCACACTGATGACAAGGCAGATGACGATGAGCAATACAATCGGGTAGCGCGTGGCCTTCTTCACCTTGCGCTTGATTTCGGACGACCATTTCAAATGCTCGGACAAATGCGCGAAAGATTCCGCCAGGTTCCCGGTGCGCTCACCGGCGGCAATCAGCCCCACGAATACTTTATTGAATATCTTGGGGTAGGCGGCAAGCGCCTGCGAAAACTGGCTGCCGTTTTTCACCGCTTCATATACGCCGGTCATCACGTCTTTGAGCTTCGGCGACTCGGTGGAGTCGCGCACATCCGCCAGCGCTTCGTGCAGCGGCACGCCGGCGCGGTCGAGCTGCTCCAGGTGCAGGCAGAGGATAATCATATCCTTCAGCCGCACTGAGCCGAATTTCGAGCCTTTTTTCTCCTTGGATTCGCGCGCGCTTACCAGCTCCAGCCCGAGCTGCTTCAGGCGCGCTTCGAGATCGAGCTCGTTATCGGCGGCGATCTTGCCGCGCAGGCTCCGGCCTTTGGCGGAAACAGCAGAGTAGCTATAGGTTGGCATCGTGATTCACTAGAGAAACAGCCTGATTGAAACGGCAGTATAAAGCGTGAATGCTTAAGAATGTCTAAACCCGCAAAACTTTCGCGCCGTTAAGCAAACGAATATGATTAGAGGCGGTCGGTCAGATCCACCGTGCCGACCAGTTCTTTCATGTCGAGGTCGCCCGCCAGCACCTTGTTGATGCCATCCTGCGGCATGGAGACGAAGCCCTGGCTCATGGCATGTTCCATCATCACCCGGCGGGTAGCGCGGGTTGCGATCAGTTCGTCCATCACCTTATCGACACGGACGATTTCAGCAATCGCCATACGCCCTTTATAGCCTTTTCCGTTACATTTCGGGCAGCCAACGGCCTGGTAAATGGTCGGGGGAGCGCCTTCCACGCCGAGCAGGCGGCATTCTTCTTCATCCGCCGTTTTCGGCGTTTTGCAATGCGCGCAGAGTTTGCGTGTCAGGCGCTGCGCGATGACGCCAATCAGCGCGCCGGAAAGCAGGGTGGGCGGCACGCCAATATCAATAAGCCGGGGAATCGCGCCAAGCGCGTCGTTCGTGTGCAGCGTGGTGAATACCTGGTGACCGGTCAGTGCAGCGCGCACCGCCATCAGCGCGGTTTCCTCGTCACGCACCTCACCGACGAAAATAATATCAGGATCCTGGCGGAGGAGCGATTTAACGCCGCTGGAGAAATCCAGTACGCCTTCACGCACCGAGGTCTGGCGGATCAGCGGCAGCATATACTCCACCGGATCTTCCAGCGTCATAATGTTGACGTCGATTTCATTGATGAAATTCAGCACTGAGTACAGCGTGGTGGTCTTACCTGAACCCGTCGGGCCGGTGACGATGATAATGCCTTCCGGGCGCTTGAGCAGTTTTTTCAGCAGGGCGATGTTGTGCTCGCTGTAGCCGAGGTGGTCGAGCGGCACCAGCGCCTTGGCTTTGTCGAGCAGACGCATCACGATGTTCTCGCCATGGATGGTCGGCTGGGTCGCCACGCGGAAATCCACGTCGCGGCCGGAAACGTTATAGGTAATACGCCCGTCCTGCGGCTGGCGGGTCTCGGCGATGTTCATGCCGGACATAATCTTGATGCGCACCACAATCGCCGCCCAGTAATCGCGGTGGAGGGAGCGGGTCTGCACCATTTGCCCGTCGATACGGCAGCGGATACGCAGGAAATTGCCTTCCGGCTCAAAGTGAATATCCGACGCACCCATTTTAATGGCGTCCACTAGCAGTGCGTTCACCAGGCGGACGGTCGGGTTGACATAGCCTTCCTGCCGGCCATCGAGCTTATTGTTTTCACGGATGCCGGTTTCGATTTCACGCAGGATGCCGTCCACCGACACTTCGTAATCGTAATAC
>CAZBUX010000280.1:0-2038 GCA_964495185.1 uncultured Rickettsiales bacterium
CTTCCGGCTTGCCGTTGCCTTCATAAAAACGCAATAGCATTTCCATCACGCGCATCGGCGGGTTGACCGGATCGTTGATGGCGTTTTTGAAATTGACGGCGGCTTCGTCCTTGAACCCGGCTTTGGCATTGATCAGCGCAAGATGATAGTTGACGATCGGAAACGCGCGGCCGACATTTACCTTCATCTCCTCGATCTTCACCGGTTTTTCCAGCTTGCGCATGCCAAGGTCGAGCCACGCCGTCACCAGCGGAAGCCAGAGCTGGCCGTTATCCTCTTCAAACGAAGCCGCAAGCAGCTCGGACGCTCTTTTCTCTTCGCCCTGCCTGACCAGTTGCAGCGCGAGCAGCAATTCGCTCAGCGAATCCCTGTGGCCGTTCGCATGCAGGTCTTTGGCAAGCTTGGTAGCCTCATCTACCGAGCCGGTCACCAGCAGCAGATTCTGGAGCTGGAGCGCCACGGAGACGTTGCCGGCATCGTCGCGATACGCCTTACGCAGGTAGCGGATGGCCTGGTCGATGTTGCCGCTGCTGCGGGCAAACTGGCCCGAAAGATAATTCCCGGCAGCACCCTTCGGCAACGGCACCATAGGCTCTTTCGCGCTCTCATCGGCGGTTTCCGCCGCAGGCTTACCGGCTTCCGTCGCAAAGGCAGGCAGGGACGCCACAGCCCCAAGCCACAAACAAGCGCTTAATTTGTATATATTTTTCATATTTAATGGCATGACCGGCATCGGCTGCTACAAAAGACTTGCACCTTCTGCGTATACTAATAGAATCGCCGCCCGTTGATAAGCACTTTTTGAAAGTATCCGCCATGAGCAAGAATAATCCTGAAAACCGTGGGAAAGTCACGGAATTACGCGTCTATAACGGCAAAAAGGTAAAGCCCGTACTCTTCATTATGCGCGGCACGCGTTACATTGCCGCCGCCTATGAGGATGGCAACCTCGCCATTCCCAAGGGCAGCACCATGCCCATCGCGTATAAAAACGTCTAAGCTTTACGTCATCCCGGCGCAGGCCGGGATCTTATCGCTCAGCCCGCGACCCGTTCACCATGAGATACCGGCCTTCGCCGGTATGGCAGTGTTTTCGCATGAGTTCTGACGTCATTATCACCGGCCTTCCGCGTTCCGGCCTTACGGTAGTGTCTGCGCTTGCCGATTCGCTGCCCAACTGCGTCAGCATCAACGCCCCGCGTTCGCATCTCTCACAGGCCGGTTTCTATCCGTCGGCGCAGGAATATTGCAAATGGCTGATCGGCGATT
This sequence comes from uncultured Rickettsiales bacterium, assembly GCA_964495185.1. GTDB lineage: Bacteria > Pseudomonadota > Alphaproteobacteria > Rickettsiales > SXRF01 > CAZBUX01. The sequence continues at coordinate 1,270 of CAZBUX010000280.1, forward strand.
TTTCATGGACGCGGTTGCAGCTTCTCAAGCAAACCCGCTTCGCCGATTACCGCGCCTCCGACGGCCACGCGCTTCTCGACAATACCCACGATCCGCGGCAGCCTAAGGAAAACGGCGAACCCGCCCTCGTCTGGTTCACACGCGAAGGGCTCGACGCGAAACTTACGCTTTCCATAAAGCACCACGCCGCTTACACGGCGGCGCTCCCGCAACTGGTCGCCTCGGAACATTTCCGCATCATCGCCGTCATCCGCCATCCCTATGACGTCATCGGGTCATGGCTGCGCCAGGCGGGCGAGCATTTCACCGAAGGCAGGATCCCGAAGCGCGTCGAGCAGTTCTGGCCCGAAGCGGCGCAAATCGCGGCGAATGAATCCGACCCGATCGCGCGCATGGTGCAGCTCTATGAATGTTACATCAAACGTTATCACGAATTGAGCGAACACATCCACATCGTGAAATTCGAGGACGTCACCGCCGATCCCATGCTGGTCGCGCGCTGGCTATTCTCCGACCATACGCCCGCCGCTGCAAAACTCCTCCGCCCCAGCCCCCGTCTCATCGACCGCGACATGGCCGACACCCTGCGCCAGCATTTCCGCCGCCACGGTGTGTATACAAGGCAGTTCTACGATCTGTAGGGATCACATCCCCGGATAATTCGGCCCACCGCCGCCTTCGGGGGTAACCCAGACGATGTTCTGCGTCGGGTCTTTGATGTCGCAGGTTTTGCAGTGCACGCAGTTCTGCGCGTTGATCTGCAGGCGGT
>CAZBUX010000281.1:0-1609 GCA_964495185.1 uncultured Rickettsiales bacterium
ATGCGACGCGTCAGCCCCTTCCAGTTTCTTTTTTATCTTAAGCGCAATTTCGGGAGCAGCGCAAATAACCACCTGCTTGCGCTTTAACGCGTCACTGGTCAGCAGCGTCTTTATGCTGACCAGCCCGGTGATATCGATCAACGGCACATGCTCCATATCGATCACGACCGTCCTGATCTCGTTTCGCAGGAACGCCGTGCGATCGATGACGCGTTCGACCGAACCAAAAAACAAGGGGCCGTTGATACGGTAGATCAATACGCCCGGTGGTACGGCACGGTTATCCTCGCTGGATTCCGACGTCTGCGCATAGGCTTCCGTCGCCGCCGCAATGCGCTGGATGAACAGCAGCGCCGCAAGAATAATTCCCACCGTGACGCCCGCCACCATGTCAACGAAAACGGTCAGCCCGAAACATGCGAGCAATACCGCGATATCCTGTTTGTGCGCGATGCGCAGTATCCTGAAGAACTGGTGGTAGTGCGACATGTTGTAGGCGGTCAGCACCAGCAACGCCGCCAGCGCCGCCATCGGCAGGAAGGAAAGCCATGGCGCCAGCGACACCACGAACGCCAGTATGAACACCCCGTGCAGCATGGATGCAACGGGCGTGCAGGCGCCGCTCTTAATATTGGTGGTAGTGCGCGCGATAGCGCCGGTGGCCGGAATGCCGCTGGCGAGTCCGGACAGGCAGTTAGCCACGCCGATGGCGGCGAGTTCGGCGTTGGGCTCATGGCGCGTGCGCGTCATGCCGTCGGCCACCGCCGCCGACAGCAGCGATTCCAGCGCAGCCAGCGCCGCGATCACCACCGCCGGCATAAACATGACGCGAAGCTCGTCCCATTTCGGCACGGCGAACATCCCTTCGCCGCCGAACCAGTGTAGCGCCGGTGCGTAGGGCGGGATGCCGTGCATGGTTCCCTGCGGCGTCTCATAGCTGAAGCGGCTGCCGATGGTGGCTACCGGGGTATCGAATCCTTTGGCAAGCGCCAGCGACAGCACCACGCCGACCACCATGCCGAGAATGGTGGAGGGAATTTTCTGTGATATTTTTTTCCCCTGGCACATGACCAGCAGGCTGACGCCGCCGACCAGCGCTTCCGGCCAGCGCAGCGCCGGCAGGTGCGCGATAAGCACGCCCAGCTTGTCCACGAAGCTTCCCTGCGTGATGTCGGCGCCCAGCCCGAACAGGTCGTTTAGCGCCAGCGTGCCGAGCACTACCGCGATGCCAGCCGTGAATCCCGTCGTCACCGGATACGGGACGAAGGTAATGAACCGCCCGAAGCGGGCCCATGCCAGCAGCACCAGCAGCACGCCCGCCATAAGCTGCGCCAGCACCAGCCCGCGCAGGCCGTGCTCGGCGACGATAGGCGCCACGATCACCACGAACGCCGCCGTCGGGCCGCTCACCTGCGTCATCGATCCGCCGAGCAGCGGCGTCAGTATCCCCGCAATGATCGCCGTATAAACGCCATGCTGCGGCGGCAGGCCGACCGCAATCGCCAGCGCCATGGCCAGCGGCAGCGCCACCAGCGAAACAATCAGCCCGGCCAGCGCATCCTTGCGGAATTTCTCCGCGCTGTAGCCTTCCTTCAGGGATTGCCTGATC
>CAZBUX010000281.1:1619-2034 GCA_964495185.1 uncultured Rickettsiales bacterium
GGATGGTCATGCCCGGTGTAGCCTGATACGCAGGCGTTCCTCCAGCGTACCGAGGAATTGCGTCGTGGTAAGCCACGGCTGATCGGCCCCGATGAGCCCCGCGAGATCCTTAGTCATAAACCCGGCTTCCACCGTTTCGACGCAGACGTTTTCCAGCGTTTCAGCGAACGCCGCCACTTCCGGCGTGTTGTCGAATTTCGCGCGGTAGGCGAGCCCGCGCGTCCACGCGAAAATCGAGGCGATGGGATTGGTCGAGGTTTCCTTGCCCTGCTGGTGCAGGCGGTAATGGCGTGTGACCGTGCCGTGCGCGGCTTCGGCTTCCACCACGTCGCCCGTCGGCGAGAGCAGCACCGAGGTCATGAGCCCCAGCGAGCCGAAGCCCTGCGCCACCGTGTCGGACTGCACGTCGCCGTCG
>CAZBUX010000282.1:0-2031 GCA_964495185.1 uncultured Rickettsiales bacterium
GCAACTCGCTGATATCCTGCGCTATGGCGTAGGGCTCGTCAAGCAGGCCTTCGATTTTTGACAGCAGCTCGAGTCCGCTTTCCTGAATGTGCCTGGCGTATTCAAGATATTGCGGATCGATCTTGCCGTACATTTCGCTTTCGATGATCTGTGCGAAACCGATCACCGCATTGAGGGGTGTGCGGAGGTCGTGATTCATGGAAGCCAGAAAATCGTTACGTGCGCGCTTTGCCAGTTCTTCTTTTTGCATGAAATACTCGCTGAGATATTCACAATTATCTTGTTTCGTCTCCTGTGTTTCCGCAGGGGCAGGCGATTGATTTTGCTGACGATTGGAGGGCTGGGCGGATATATCCGCCATGCTTTTCCAGAACTCTCCCCAAAACTGCCAGTATAACACCCTGTTTATGCCCGCTTTTCCAAGTTATCCACACATCGTTTAATGCGCCGGATAAAATTTATCTAAAATTTTATATATTATTTACTAATAATTCATCTTGTTCCACAACAATATGTAGTGGCTGGTCAGGATTTAATCATAAACTCTGGTGTTGTCACATAAAAGCCACAGGTGTGGCTTAAATTACTGCGCTTTGAGCAAGCTGTCGAGCTTACCTTCCGCGTCGAGCTTGTGTAAATCGTCGCTGCCTCCCACCGCTTTGCCGTTGATCAGGATTTGCGGCACGGTTTTTCGCCCGCCTGATTTCTCCATCATTTCCTGCACCAGTTCAGCATTGTTGGTGATGTCGATTTCCTTAAACGACACGCCTTTGCGCTTCAGCAGGTTTTTCGCCTTCACGCAGTAGGGGCAGTAGTCTTTGGTGTAAATGATGATGTCGGGCATATAGGGTGTTGCTCGTTGCCAGTTTCTCGTAAAATTATCACATTTTTTCTTGCTGCGAGCAACTAGCAACGAGCAACTCACTTAACGCCCACTTCGCCATTTCCGCCACCAGCGGCGAGGGGTCGGAAAGAAGCGGAGTGACGGTGTCTGCGAGCGTGGCGTCGCCGCTGTTTCCCACCGCTACCAGCACGTTGCGCACGAAGCGGTCGCGGCCGATGCGCTTGACCGGGGATTTTGAGAACATGGCGCGGAAATCCGCGTCGTTGAGCTGCACGAGTTCACGCAGGCGCGGGGATTGCAGAGCTTCGCGCGGGTGGTAGGCGGTTTCGGCGGATTCTTTTGCATATTTATTCCACGGGCAGATGGCGAGGCAATCGTCGCAGCCGTAAATGCGGTTGCCGATGGCCTTGCGGAATTCCAGCGGAATCTGGCCCTTATGCTCATTCGTGAGGTAGGCGATGCAGCGTCGCGCATCGAGCTTGCCTGCCGCGGTGAAGGCTTGCGTCGGGCAGATGTCGAGGCATTTGGTGCAGGTGCCGCAGCTGCCTGTGCTGCGCGGAGAAGGGGCGAAATCCAGCGTCGTAAACACGCAGCCCAGAAACAACCACGAACCAAACTCCCGCGACACAAGGCAGGTGTGCTTTCCTACCCAGCCAAGCCCCGCCGCTTCGGCGAGCGGTTTTTCCATCACGGGCGCGGTGTCGACGAAAACTTTGACCTCGCAGCCATAAGTATCGACCAGCCAGCGCGCCAGTTCCTTGAGTTTCTTTTTGATGACGTCGTGGTAATCGCTGCCATGCGCGTAGCAGGAAATGTTGCCTAGCGATTTATCGGAGAGCTTGTCCATCGGATTCGTTTCGGGTCCGTAATTATGTCCCAGCACGATTACCGATTTCGCTTCCGGCCAGAGGGTGAGGGGATCTGCGCGAAGCGCCGCCTTATCGGCCATCCAGCCCATATCGCCGTATTCGCCGCCGAGGACGAATTCCTCCATGCGATCTGTCGCCCGCGCGGGTAGGCTGGGCGCGGCGAAACCGATGGTGTCGAACCCCAAAAGCCTCGCTTTTTTCTGAATGTCCGCTTGATAGGAGCCTCTTTTCACAGTAAAAACATATAACAATAATTAATACTGTGGCGCTTGTTATGAGTGACGATCTTTATCCCAACGGTGATAGACCGTTCATTAC
>CAZBUX010000283.1:0-2031 GCA_964495185.1 uncultured Rickettsiales bacterium
CCTCAATATCGAAATGGCGTCCTCCACGGAGGGCTCCGAAATGGTCACCCGCTGGAAGCGGCGTTCCAATGCCTTGTCTTTTTCAAAGAATTTCTGGTACTCGTTCAGTGTGGTAGCGCCCACGGCCCTAAGCTCTCCCCGCGCCAGCGCGGGCTTCAGGATATTTGCAGCATCCATAGCGCCTTCCCCGCCACCGGCGCCCACCAGCGTATGGATCTCATCGCTGAACAGGATGATCTCACCGTTGCTGTCTGTCACTTCTTTGATCACCGATTTTAATCGTTCTTCAAATTCCCCTTTATATTTTGCTCCCGCGATCAGCAACCCCATATCAAGCGCATAGATCACTTTTGATTTAAGGTTTTCCGGCACGTCGCCGTTCACAATACGGTGGGCCAGCCCTTCCGCAATGGCGGTTTTACCTACGCCCGGCTCACCGACCAGTATCGGGTTATTTTTGGTACGACGGGAAAGGATATGAAGGGTCCTGCGGATTTCCTCGTCACGGCCGATCACCGGGTCGAGCTTGCCGTTTTTGGCCAGCTCGGTGAAATCCTTGGTATACTTCTTGAGCGCTTCAAACTGGTCTTCGGCGTTGGGTGACGTCGCCAGCCGCCCTTTACGCATCTCGGTTATCGCAGCGTTCAGCTTCTGAGGCGTCACCCCTGCCCCGGCCAGTATTTTTGCGGTACTCCCCGCCATCGCCAGCGCCTGCAACAGACGTTCGGCGGTCACATATTCGTCGTTAGCTTTCGTCGCAAGATTCTCCGCCGCCTCGAAAAAGCGCGCGATTTCCGGCGTCAGGTGCAACTGTCCCGCCCCGCTGCCTTCCACGGCGGGAATCGCCTTAAGCGCCGATTCCGCCCCGTCAGCGACCATCTGCGGGTTCCCCGCGCAGGCGCGCACCAGCTTCTCGGCAACCCGTTCACGGTCGTCCATAAGCGCCGCCAGCACATGCTCCGGCATGAACCGCTGGTGGTTCCGCCTGAGCGCCAGCGCCTGCGACGCCTCAATGACCTGCTTTGATTTATCGGTGTATTTTTCGAAGTTCATGGCGTATCCTTGTGTTGATTTTCATATGTAATATGGGTAGCGAAAACGTTACTGCAATATGCCCGATGAATAAAAATATCCCCTTATTATTCATAGTATACTTCCTGTCGTGCCAGACAGCTTTTGCCGCCGACACGCTCGCCCCGCTTAATTTCAAAGGTATTTACGAGTTCCGCCTCGGGGGGCTTCTGGTGGGAAAGCTCGGGATCGAAGCGGAGGAATCGGCAAGCGGGTACGCCATCGCCTGCGACATCAAATCGGCGGGGGTGGCTAGTATTTTTACCAAGCATTCCAGCCACACCACCGTGGACGGCACCTACAACCGCACTTCATACCCCGACATCGTTTACCAGACCAATTACCAGACAAAAAAAAAGAAACGCTCCGTCAGGCTGGTCTATAAAGACGCTGAAATCACCAAAGAAGAGGTCGTACCGCCCGATAACCGCGCCACGCGCCCGGCGGTGGACGCGCATCTGAAAAACGCCGCCTACGATCCGCTAACGCTGAACATCAGGCTACGGCAGGCAGTGTGGAATGCGGTGCAGTCGGGAAAACCCGATTTCACCCTTTCCGTGTATGACGGCAGGCGCCTGACCGAGCTCAACGGCGCCGTCGAAGGCAAGCGCACCCTGCGCGACGGGAACCGCAAGCAGCCGGTCGTGACGGTCTCCGTGCGCCGCAAGCTGGTCGCCGGGTTCACCAAATCCGAGCTTGAGGATTACGATCCGAAGGAACCAGCGCTACTGATGTATTACAGCAACGACAGGCGTTTTGTGCCGATACGGGCGGAAGCCCCACTGCTTTTCGGCAGCCTGACCGGCGTGCTGGTCAAGCAATGCGCTACCGGGGAGTCGTGTCTGTTCGGAATCAGGGAGTAAGTCTCAAACCCGGCTGATTTCCACCATCAGCGGTTGCTTCAGCTTCAGCGAAATCCCCGGGTCCATGCCATTACCTTCGGCATTCAACGCTTTAACC
>CAZBUX010000284.1:0-2009 GCA_964495185.1 uncultured Rickettsiales bacterium
CCCGGTAACGCCGTCTAAAAGCGTCACCGAAAATCCGCCTTCAAGCTTGTGCGCGAATTTGCTGGCCGCCGCTTCCTGAATGGCCGACAGCTCTGCAAGCCGGATATGCGGGGCGGGGGCTTCTTTTGCTTTGGTGCGCCCGGTTTTGTCGATATCGGCGATGGGTAGCGCCATTTTCAGCATCGCGCCTTTGGGAGCGCAGTTATACCACGCCGCCCAGTCGATGAAGGCGCGTATGGCGTCGGAGAAGGGGGGGAATTCGTCGTGGTGCTTTACGATGGATTTCAGTCGCGAGGCGGGAAGCTGCGCTTTGCCTTCACCCCACACCACCCCCAGACTTTCGCCGCGACCAAGCGGCACGGTGACGATCGCACCCGGCGCGATATCATCGGGCGCAAGGTAATCGAACCCGTGGCCGACCGCCGTGGGGAGCAATATTTCAACCTGCTTTGCCATATTACGTTATTGCCAAACACTCGCGCGCTGCGTTATCGTCATACCGTATTCATACACCAAGGATGCAAGCTTTATGAAATTTTTTGTCGATACCGCCGATATCACCGAAATCCGCGAGCTGGCCGCCACCGGCATGCTCGACGGCGTTACCACCAACCCTTCGCTCGTAGCCAAGTCGGGCCGCGACTTTCTTGAAGTACTCAAGGAAATCTGCGCCGTGGTCTCGGGCCCGGTTTCCGCCGAAGTCACCGCCACCGACGCCGAAGGCATGATCAGGGAAGGCGAGAAGCTCGTGCGTATCGCCGACAACATCACCATCAAGGTGCCGCTGACCTGGGAAGGCCTCAAGGCCTGCAAATACTTTACCGGCAAGAACATCATGGTGAACGTCACGCTCTGTTTTTCAGCGGCGCAGGCGCTGCTTGCCGCCAAGGCGGGCGCCACGTTCGTGTCGCCGTTCGTCGGACGCCTCGACGATATCGGAGAAGACGGCATCAAGCTGATCGAAGACATCTGCACCATCTACAGGCAATACGACGACCTGAAAACGCAGGTGCTCGTCGCCTCGATCCGCACGCCTGAGCATATCGTGCGCGCGGCGAAAGTCGGCGCCCATGTTTCCACCATCCCGCCGTCGATCCTGAAACAGCTCGTCCACCACCCGCTTACCGATAAGGGACTCGCCGTCTTCCTCGCCGACTGGCAGAAGACCGGGCAAAAGATCGCGTGACCGCCAAGCGCACCACCCCGAGCGCGCAAAACGCACTCACCGAAACGCAGGTGCGCGAATTCCTCAAAGCGAACCCGAATTTCCTGAAGAACAATCCCGAGCTGGTAGGTGACACCACGCCGCCTGAGCGCGATCTGGGCAACGGCATCCTCGATTTCCAGTTCTACATGGTCAAGAACCTGCAGAAGGATAAGAGCGACCTGAAAAGCCGCTACGATGTGCTGGTCGATTTCTGCCGCGACAACATGTCGGTGCAGGCGCAGGTGCACCGCGCCGCCATGCGACTGATCAACACGCGCAGCCTCCAGCAATTGCTGGAAGTGATGACCATCGACCTCGTGAGCCTCTTCGACGTCGACGTCATACGCCTTGCGATGGAATCGGAACGCGCCGAGGATTACGATATCCCGTTCGACGAACAGAACCTCTCCGGCATCGTCGCCGTCGAGTCCGGCACGGTCGACCTTGCGCTCGGTGTGGCCAAGAACGTGCAGCTCGTCGCCGATTGCGCCGCCACGCCCCCGATCGGCTTCGAGCAAATATTCGCCGATTGCGACGAGCTTATCCAGTCCTGCGCACTGCTCAGACTGGAGCTGGGAACCGTCGACCGCAGCGTGTTGCTTGCTTTCGGCGTGCGTCACAAGGACCGCTTCCACGCCGGGCAGGGCATCGAGCTTCTGCATTTCCTTGCCCAGATCGTCGCCCACCAGCTCGACCGTTATTTACATGAACTGATGTTATGACTGCCGCGCCCACGCTTCCCGTCACCGCCGGACTGGCCGAAGCCATAGCTGGATGGTGCGGGTGGCTTGCCGAGGTCAAG
>CAZBUX010000285.1:0-2005 GCA_964495185.1 uncultured Rickettsiales bacterium
GCGCCATCTGGGCACCAGAATGGGTTTCTGGCGGTTTCGCTCCAGTCCCATGCCGCGTAGTCGATTTTGTCGTCGCCGATCTGCACGAGCGCGCCGCTGATATGGATATGCTCGCCGAGGATTTTGCGGGCGATGGCGCCCGCCGCTACGCGCATGGCGGTTTCGCGGGCGGAGGCCCGGCCTGAGCCTCGGTAGTCGCGTATACCGTATTTTTCCATGTAGGTGAAATCGGCGTGGCCGGGGCGGAATTTGTTTTTGATCTCGTCGTAGTCTTTCGATTTCTGGTCTTCGTTGTGGATGATGAGGCTGATGGGCGAACCGGTGGTTTTTCCTTCGAATACGCCGGACAGGATTTTAACCGTGTCGCTTTCCTTGCGCTGGGTGGTGTAACGCGACTGGGCGGGTTTGCGCTGGTCGAGCCACGGCTGAATATCGCTTTCCGACAAGGGTATAAGCGACGGCACGCCGTCTACCACGCAGCCGATGGCCTCGCCGTGGCTCTCGCCCCAGGTGGTGAAACGGAATAGGTGGCCGAAAGTGTTGAAGGTCATAAGTATTAACTTTTGTTGACAATTCAGTTGGGTACACCATATTACCCAGCGTTCTTTCAGAATACAAGCGGGCCATCCATCATGATGCGGATAAAATCGAGAGTGAAATTATGAACGATTTCCTAAAAAGAATTCTTCGGTCCGGCTCCCGGACGGCGACTCCTGCAACGCCGCGCAGCCCCATGCACGATGACAAGCCCGTGCATGAGCTGGAGAAGATCGGGGAGTTTCCCTGCGGCGACATGTCGATCGTGGTGCGCGCATACGATTCGCAAATGGGCATCAACGGGCAGGAATGTTTTGTGCGCCGCTACCCGCTATCTCTCAGGTTTGAATCGCGGGAAAAGGCGATAGCTTTCAGCAAAAAACACGGCGGCAATCTGGACTCGATCAGCCCGGATCACAGCATATTGTTTGAGAACATCCCCGGCGAGCTGATGGTTGCGAATGACTGGCTGAGTAACATGTCAAAAGAATTCAAGGAACGGTACGCCATCGAATTACCTGTGGGCAAGATCATGGAAGCGATCATTGCCGACGGCAAAAAAAACCAGCACCGCTATAACGGCTACATGGAGCCGCTTGATGAAAAAGATATTCGCAGACCTGCGGGTAAATCGGTAGGGGGCAGGTCATGAGCCGCATTACTTATAAATTTACCCACGAAGATGACGGAAACTCGGTGTGCGATAGCAAAATTATCGCGCAATATGATATCGGAAAGGGTGTATCGCTGCGTCTCAGCGCCTCCACAGGCACCCTCCAGACCGGAAATGCTGAACGCCATATTACCGTTTACCCGCTGGTTATGAATTTTCCTTCGAACGATGCGGCAAAAAAATATCTCGAAGCTACGGGATATAATGGCGACATCCTCCACGAAACGATGGTGATGCCCGGCGTGCTCATGGGGGTGCCGGACGTATTCACGACGCAGGTCAATGAACTGGCCGAGAGCTTGAAGCCAATGGGCATGACGCTGCCTTCGGCGAAAATATTCGAAGCGATTTATGATCATATGTCTGCACAGACGATACCGCTGTTTAAAAAAGTCAGGGACGCACGAACAACAGGAGTTAGAAGCAATGAGCGATAAAGTACAGACGCAGGCAACAAAAAGAGACAAGCTGAACCTGATACCGCTGCACGAGGTGGCATTGGGGAATTTCTATAAAGTGGCTGTGCGCATACAAACGCGCCCCGGCAACGACACGCCCGACCTGTATCGTTTCATGCTTAAGGGGCCGTCGCGCGAGGTGATGCAGAGCATTCTGCCTACGGGGACATACCTTGCTGAGGACGATTCGCTGGCGCTCACCGGCGTACTGGCTACGGGAGCGAACACGCTCCTTGGCAGTTACCGCAAGAATGTTGTGGACGGGCTGGCGATCACGGGCGCTTCCGAAGCACAGCGCAACGCCGCGTTCGACGAGCTGTCGGCAGCTATCTCGGAG
>CAZBUX010000286.1:0-1990 GCA_964495185.1 uncultured Rickettsiales bacterium
AGTCCGTAGTCCTACCGCTAGACGATCCCCCAACGAAAGGGTGGACAGCATTACAATGGTTTAGTCATTTGTGCAATATCTTAGTCGCATCCATGCGCAGCTGTGGATAAGATGTTGCAATGCCCTAAAAAATCATTAAACTTTGGGTCTTATTAGTTAACTGACATAACACGTAGCACCATAATGAACACGCCCAACAAGCGCGAGCGCCTCATTGATTCCGCCGCGACCTTATTCCATACGCACGGGCTCACGGCCACATCGCTGGCCGATATCGCCAAGCATGCCGAGATCCCCATCGGCAACGTGTATTATTATTTTAAAACCAAGGAAGAACTGGCGCATGCCGCCGTCAGCAAACATAAAGAGCAGTTCCGCGCCGCTTACGCCGCGCTCGACGAAGCCTTCGCCGATCCGCGCCAGCGCCTGATGGAAGCTGTCGGCTTTTTTGAACGGCTGCGCGAAGAGTATACGCGCTACGGCTGCCCGGTCGGGAAAATTATCGAAGATGCGGATGTGGAAAAAGACAGCGTTGCCAAAGCTGCGGCACAAGTGTTCACGGATTTCGTCGACTGGGCCGAACGTCAGTTTCGTCAGCTCGGGCATGAAAGCAATGCCCGCATGTACGCGACTTCGTTGATGGCGGGGCTTCAGGGCGCTTTCATCATGGCGAAGTCATTTGGCAAGACGCAGATCATCAGCGATGAGATCGCACGCCTCAACAGCTGGCTGCAATCCCTCCCCAATAAGAAAATCACGCTCGGCAAAGTATTCGCCAAAGGCGACGCGGCCTAAGCTTTCGGGGCGGCGGCGCGTTTCAGGCGGTCGTTGATCGCCATGCCAAGGCCGGTTTCGGGGACGGGCATCACGGCGATGCCCCCGCTCTCTCTTTTATCCAGCAGGCGCAGCATGCGGAATAAATTCGCGGCGGCTTCGTTCAGGTTGCCGCTTGCGCTCAACTGCTCCACCCACTTTGCGCCCATCAGCGGCGCGCCAAAGGCAAGCAACACCTCATCGGCGGAAACGTCACGGGCGTTCAGGCGCAAGCGGTGGTCGGGCGCGTAGTGGCTTTCGAGCATCCCGGGCGAGATAATCGCACCGCCGGGCGCGGCGGAACGCACGCCTTCGGGGAGGATACTGCCGGGACGGAGTATCGTGGGGATGTCGCCGGTGACGTCGATGACGGTGGATTCGATGCCGACTTCACAGCTTCCCCCGTCGAGTATCATCGCCACCCTTCCCTCCAGCTCCTCACGCACATGCGCCGCTTCTGTGGGGCTTATGCGGCCCGAGCGGTTGGCACTGGGAGCCGCCAGCGGCAGTTCTGCTTCTTCAAGCAACGCACGGGCGAGCGGGTGGGCGGGCATGCGCAGCGCGACCGTGTCGCCGCCGGCGCTGACGAGCAACGACAGCGGGCAGTTCTCCGTGCGCTGCACGACCAGCGTGAGCGGGCCGGGCCAGTAGAGGGTGGCGAGTTTCTTCGCGGTGGCGTTGAACTGACCGTATTGCATGGCTTCATCAAGCGAACGTACGTGCACAATCAGCGGATTGAAACGCGGCCTGCCCTTGGCTTCAAAAATTTTCGCCACCGCCATGTCGCTCGTCGCGTCGCCGCCGAGGCCGTAAACGGTTTCCGTGGGGAACGCAACGAGTTCGCCGCGCCGCAAGAATTCCGAAGCTTTTTTGATGTCGGTTTGATTTTCCATCGCTGGTATTATTTTCTTTCTGGGACACTAAATATGGTTGTCGTCACCAAAGTTTTTGATTATCCTGCACAAGTAACAATCAACGACGCGGGGAGATTATGGCAAAAGTCATCACGATTGCACAACAAAAAGGTGGCGCCGGGAAAACAACGGTAGCGGCGCATCTGGCCGTGGCGCTCGCCCAGAAGGGCAACCGCGTCGCCATCGTCGATATCGACCCGCAGGGAAGCCTCTCCTACTGGCACAAAGAGCGCGAGGCGCGTTTCGGCGAGGGCTATACCGGC
>CAZBUX010000287.1:0-1973 GCA_964495185.1 uncultured Rickettsiales bacterium
GACCGCGTTTACAATAAGCCCCGGCGCGACTTTACCGACAGCCTGATGGTGGGCCGTGTTCACCGAAACCGAATCCGTGCCGACGATCTTATGCAACAGCGTGCCGGGGGTGACGGTGACGTCGTGGCCGGGTTCCGTGCGGGGGTTTTTCTGCTCATGCTCCAGCGCGTTTTTTACCGAATCGGGGATGTGCTGGATCAGCGTGCCGCCGAGGACGACGTTAAGAAGCTGCTCGCCGCCGCAGATACCGAGTACGGGGATATTTTTTTCCACCGCCCCGCGCGTGATGGCGAACTCGAACTGCGTGCGGCGGTCTTTGGTTTTGACCGTTTCGTGCTTGCCGGACTCGCCGTAAAGCTCGGGCGAGACGTCGAAGGCGCCGCCGGTGATCATCAGGCCGTCGAGCATGGCGAGGTACGTATCGACCTGCGACACCTCGTGCGGAAGCGGCACGGGAAGCGCGCCTAAGCGGCTGACGGCGCTGCAATAGTTCTCACGCAGCGCATACCACGGCATCTTCGAATAGCCGCCGCCCTCTTCATAATCGAGCGTAATGCCGATCAGGGGGACTTTGTGGCCTAAACTCATCGAATTCTAACCCTTTTTTGGCAGTTTTTTAACCCATAAATGGTTCTATTAATGAGTATATACCCAATTTCAGCACAGGCACAATGGAACAAGTCGTCAGATCCGTGAAGTCCGTATCGCTTGCCACGCTGGCCGGAACCGTCTTCGGTTTCGCCCTGATCCTTGGCGCCATCGTGCACGGCACCGATAATTACTTCTCCTTTCTCAGCGCCGAAGGCTTCCTGATCGTCATCGGCGGCACGATCGCCAATGCGTTCATGAGCTACCAGGCCATTTACGTCGTGCGCGCCTTCCAGGCCATGGTGCATATGGCGAAGAAAGCCAAAGCGACCCGCGAAGGGCTCAATTCCGAGATCATGCGCCTGATCAAATGGGCCTACCTCGTTCATGCCAAAGGACTGGCAGGACTGGAAGGGGAAATCGGCGACAAGATCAAGGAACCGCTCCTGCGCTACGGTATCAACCTCGTCATCACGGGCTACCAGCCGGAGGTGATCCGCAAGATGATGGACACCGCCGTGGAATCGGATTTCGAGCGCGCCATCACCCCGGTCACCGTGCTGCGTAACATGGCGTCCACCGCACCGGCATTCGGGATGGTGGGGACGCTGGTGGGGATGGTGATCATGCTCCAGAATATTCAGGGCGACATGACCAAGATCGGCACCGGCCTCGCGGTCGCGCTGCTCGCTACGCTGTACGGCATCATCATGGCCCGCCTCTTCTGCCTGCCCGCCGCCGACAAGCTGATGCAGAAGGAAGAAATCATGCGCTTCCGCAATTACATGATGACCGAGGGCCTCGTGCTGCTCGCGGAAAAGCAAAGCCCGCGCTTCATGCAGGATCGCTTAAACAGCTTCCTCGAGCCCGACATACACTTCAACATCGACGAGCAGCTGAAGAAAAAAGTCGAAGTCATAGCCTAGTATGATTCCCAAACGCCCACGCATACAGGAAGAAGGCACCGAAAGCTGGCTGATGAGCTATGCCGACATGATCACCCTGCTTATGTGCTTTTTCATTATCTTCGTTTCCGTCTCCGAACCCAAGAACGACAAGTTTTCCGAAATCACCGGCGGTATCGCCAATAAATTCGGCAGCGTCGACCTGTCCACGCCTTTCAACGGCGTGGCGCAATCGCTGCAGGCGGTGGTCGAAAGCAACCAGGTGTTCCGCGACGTCACGGTGGAGAAAAAAGAACGCTCCATCGAAATGGAACTCGCGTCGGCTGCGTTCTTCGCGCCCGACTCGGTGGAGTTCAACCCTAAAAACACCGAAACGCTGAAAGAGCTGGTCGCCGCCATGAACAAGATCGATTTCATGGAATACCGCGTGCTCATCGAAAGCCATACCAGCGACGAACCGCCCACCAACCTCGCGCAATG
>CAZBUX010000288.1:0-1971 GCA_964495185.1 uncultured Rickettsiales bacterium
GCGACTATCCCATTCCGCTCACCGACCAGGACGCGCTCGCGGGCGGCAAGCAGAAGGATTTGTTTTCCGGATTTTCGGAACTGTGAAGTGTCGCACCCGCTTGAAAACCGCATCGCACTCATCACCGGCGCTTCGCGCGGCATAGGGCAGGCGGTTGCGATTCGTTTTGCCGCAGAAGGCGCGCATGTCATCCTCGCCGCGCGCGATAAGAAAGGCCTGGAAACCACCGACGACGCGATTCGTTTAGCAGGCGGAACATCCACGCTCGTGCAGATCGACCTGACCGAATCCGAAAAAATAGAATCGCTGGCCGCGCAAATCGCGCAGCGTTTCGGCAGGCTCGATATACTGGTGGGCAATGCCGGTATGCTCGGCGAGCTTTGCCCGATCGCGCATATTTCGCCCGATTCGTGGGACGACGTGCTTGCCACCAACCTCACCGCCAACATGCATCTCATCCGCTGTTTCGACGCGCTGCTCAAAGCCTCCGACGCGCCGCGCGCCATGTTCGTTTCGTCCGATGTCGCCTCCGGCGTCCATCCCTACTGGAGCGCCTACGCGGTAAGCAAGGCGGCGCTGGAAATGCTGGTGAACCTTTACGCCGCCGAGAACGCCAAAACGCCGCTTCGCATCAACCTCGTCGATCCCGGCGAGGTGCGCACCTCCATGAACGCGCAGGCCTTCCCCGGCGTCGATCCGCTCACGCGCCCCACGCCGGACAGCGTCACCGGCCTTTTTGTAAGACTCGCCGCCCGCGATTTACGCGACACCGGCAAACGTTTTTGTGCGGAGTAGATCATGCCCCTCCTGATCGCTTCCATGAAACGTGCGGTTTCTTCGCTCCTCATCCCGGGTATGCTCACGGTCGCGCTGTGGTCGATACTGCTCGCGCTGGCGGTGCTGGCGGCACTGGCCGTAGCGCTGGTAGCCGGGTTCGACTGGTGGCTCGGTGCGGCGTATCCCGGCTCGGAATGGGGGGTGTGGCTGGCGGGAGCCGGCTCGGTCATCCTCGCGTGGTTCCTGTTTCCGGGCATTATGCCCGTCATCGTCAATTTTTTTGACGCGCACATCGCGGGGCTCATTGAGCGGCACGACTATCCAAAACACAGGCCCGCCCGCGACATGCCGTTCATGCCGGAATTATGGCACGACGTGCGTTTTTCGCTGATGGCGGTGACGCTCAACATCCTCATCATCCCGCTTTATTTCGTTCCGATCATCAACCTGTTCATCTTCTACCTGCTCAACGGCTGGCTGCTCGGGCGGGAGTTTTTCGTGATGGCCGCGCGCCGGCATATGCCGATATCCGATGCGGTAGCGCTGCGCCGCCGTAACGGGCGTATCGTGACGCTGGCGGGGATGGCGCTGGCACTGCTTGCCACCGTGCCGTTTGTAAACCTGCTCGCGCCGTTTTGGGGGATCGCGCTGATGACCCATCTTTTTCACGGGCTTGGCACGCCTCAATCGGCATTGCCTGCACGCTGAGTCGGTGTTAAACTGTTGCCAGTTCTTACGCCTTACGGGAGTTCTTATGATGCGTCACATGCTTGCCGCCGCCGCATTTTTCATTGCGGGCGCCGCTTCGGCCACCGAAGCGCCTAAAATGCCGCCGATGCAGGGTAGCGCCCCGCCCGCTGGCATGACGGCGCCCAATCAGGGCGGCAACATGACAACCCCCGGCCCAAGAACGCGCCAGGACGCCATCGCCATGCTTAAAAAACGTCTCGCCGAGCTTGAAAAAATGTCCGATCAGGAATGGGCGAACATACACAACCAGCGCCGCGACCGCCTGGAGCAGCTGCGTGGTATGACGCCTGAAGACCGTGAGAAATTCCGCAAGGAAATGCTGGAACGCCGCGCAAGGATGGGCGCATCGCAGTCTCCGGCAGCCGGTTCGGCACCGGTCGCACCCGCTGCACCTGCGACTGTTCCTGCAGCGAAGCAGTAAATTCAAGTATCATGTCCCGCCCT
>CAZBUX010000289.1:0-1969 GCA_964495185.1 uncultured Rickettsiales bacterium
ACATCACCACCGCCACCGCCGCCCGGTTTGTTGCGAATTGCGGGGACAGTGTATCGGCTACCGTGACGCCGCAACATCTGCTCTATACCGTCGCGCACCTCGTACAGGGGATGAAATATCATCTCTACTGCCTGCCGCTCGTGAAATTCGATGCTGACCGTGCCTCCCTGCGCGCTGCCGTCACATCGGACAAAAACGCCAGGTTTTTCGCGGGTACCGACAGCGCGCCGCACACTACCAAAGCCACCGATTGCGGCTGCGCCGCCGGTTGCTTCACCGGATTTGTCGCCCCGCAGCTTTATGCGCAGGCCTTCGAGGAATCGGGCATCGATTTAGCCGATAAAAAGGGACAGGATATTTTTATAAATTTCCTGTCGACCCTGGGCCCGCGCTTCTACGGCCTGAAATCCCCATCGAAAACCTTCAAAATGACGCGCACGCCACAAAACGTCCCCGATCTTAAAACCGAATACGGTCCTGTCGTCGCCCTGCCGCGCGGCAAGGGCCAGGACAGCGTGCCGTGGACGCAGGAGCTGTAATACATGGCGCTCGACGATTCCCGCGATCTCACCCCCAAATGGAATGACAGTGGCCTGATCGCCGCCATCGCACAGGACGTGCATACGAAAGAGGTCCTGATGCTCGCCTGGATGAACGAAGAGGCGCTGCACGAAACCCTCTCCACCGGCGAAGCGTGGTACTGGTCCCGCTCCCGCCAGTCTCTCTGGCATAAGGGCGACACATCCGGCGCGATTCAGAAAATCGTCGAAATCCGCATCGATTGCGATCAGGACGCCATCCTCCTTCTCGTCGAACAACGGGGCGAAGGCGCCTGTCATACGGGGCGGAAAAGCTGTTTTTACCGCCGCGTGCGCACCGAAGACGGCGGTGTGCGGCTGGTTTTCGACGGGCTGTAACAACGGCGCCGCATCAATTGCAAAAAATTTTCCTCAAGTTTTAGTCTTATTTTAACGACCATCGAAAAGCTTTTATCTTTCAGTTAATTGCATTAGAATCGGCAGGATCGTTTTACGGCGTTTTCTGGGTCTCCCTAAAGAGCTTCTTAATCAATTCCCACTATCCTTTACCGTGTAAGAGTGCGCGCGGACCATCGCGGCGCCTTTCGGGCGGGCCGGGTATTTCTGGGCTAAGGCAAACAAACATTGATGCTTCGCAAAGCAACAGCACGATTGGAAGATATGTCGATCGAATGGGCTGATGAGGAAAAGAAAGCGGCAAAAAAGCGCCGCCGTACCATGGCGCAGAGCCTGACGTCCTCTCCGACAAAAATCTGGCGCAGCCGGATCAGCTGGCGCATCGCGCTCAGCGTCTTCTTGACCATCCTCGCCGTCCAGCTGGGGATCGAAACGCTGTCCGTCAAACAGAATGAAATGGAAATTCTTTCGCGCCTGCGCGAAACCGGCCGTTCCGCCATCGCGCCGGTGATCGAGGACAAAGTCGGCAACCTTCTCGAAAATCCGATCAAGGAAGATCGCGCCGAACGCGTGATTTCCTCGACTCTTGTCAACGGCATCGCCGTCTATTCCACCGACCTCAACCTGCTCGGCCTTTACGGCGAACCGGTATCGATGGTGCTGCTCGATCATGACTCGCTCTCACGCAGCCACCGCAGCGCCGACGGCAATTCCTACGAAGTCGTCTATCGCCCGAACGATCTGCGCCGTCCTTATGTCGTCGTTGCGCGTTTGAACGCGGAAAAAGTCGGCGAAGAAATTCTCGGCGGCGTGAAACAGACTGTGATAATTATGTTACTGCTGTCGTTGTTCGTCACGACCGTTCTTATGATTACGCTTTCGCGCTGGCTGCTGGAACCGATGCTGTTCCTGCGTGAAAACCTGCTCGCCGCGTCCGATAACCCGGAATCACCCCAAATTCGCGAATCGCCTTTCGATCCGCATGATGAAATCGGCGGCGCGATCGAACTCTCGCAAACGCTGATCAAACAGAA
>CAZBUX010000290.1:0-1965 GCA_964495185.1 uncultured Rickettsiales bacterium
TGCAAAGAAATGCAAAGAAAGCCGCCCTTTAAAGGCAGCGAAAAATATTAATATATTGATATTTATAAGTATTTACCAAAAGCAAGCGGTTCCAGAAGGCTAAAACCGATAGCCAAACCGCCCTAAGCCAGCCAAACCCGGGCTGAAAACGGTTCCAAACGGGATTGCGGGACTGACTGACTACCCGCGTTTATCGGCCCTGAAGTTATCCGCATAGGCACGGCGGGCCTGCTTGGCGATATTGGGGGTAGCCAGTTCGTAGGGGATATTTTTCTTCGTCGCATAGGCGACTGCCGCTTCGGCGGTGGGGAAGAGGAGGCGGATTTCCTGCGGCATGTCGGTCATGCCGTTCCAGCCCATGAGCGGGTCGGTGAAGTAGGGTTTTTCGGGTACGAATTCCAGCAACCAGCTGTCTTTCGACTTGCCGGATTGCATGGCGTTTTTGGCGGGTTGGTAGATGCGGGCGGAAGACATGTGCGTTGCTCGTTGCTCGTTGCCTGTTGCCCGCAGTGTAATTATTTTCGGGCAACGAGCAACGTTTACTTGGACGCCTTTCGGCGAACCGGCTTTTTCTTGGGCGGGTTCTCGGCGCGGGCGGCCAGCACCGGCAGCGCTTCTTCCAGCGTGAAGGTCATCGGGTCGGCGCCGCGGGGAAGGGGGGCGTTGATCTTGCCGTACTTGATATACGGGCCGTAGCGGCCCTTGAATATGGCGACTTCCACTTCGTCGGCAGGGTGGTTGCCGAGCACTTTGAGCGCAACGCTGGTCGCGCCTTTGCCGGGTTTGGTGGCGAGGACTTCGACGGCGCGGTTGATGCCGATGGAAAGGAGGTCCTCGGTCGGCGGCAGCGAGGTGAACTTGCCGTCATGCATGAGGTACGGGCCGAACTTGCCGTTATTGGCGATGATCGGTTTGCCGGTATCGGGGTGAGCGCCGAGCTCGCGCGGCAGCGACAGCAGGGTAAGCGCGATTTCCAGCGTTATATCCGCCGGGCGCATGCCTTTGAGCAGGCTGGAGCGCTTCGGGGTCTTTCCCTCGCCGCGCTGGACGTACACGCCGTAGGGGCCTTTTTTGAGCGTGACGGGCTCTTTGGTGGTCGGATCGTCGCCGAGGATTTTCGGCAGCTTGATCTCGCCGCTTTCGCTTGTCTCGCCGCTGTCGAGCGCGTGGTCGCCGATCTGCGCCTTGTGCGTGCATTCGGGATAGGCCGAGCAGGCGATATAGGGGCCGAAGCGCCCGAGCTTGATGCCGAGCTTGCCGGTTTTGCAGGCCGGGCAGGCGCGCGGGTCGTTATCGTTTTTCGCTTTGCCGAAGGCGAAATCGGCAAGCAGCAGGTCGAGCGCGTTGAGGACGTCCTGCACCTTGAGTTCCTTGCTCTCGTCGATCTTGACGATGAAGTCTTTCCAGAATTCGCGGAGGACTTCTTTCCACGGCCGTTCGCCTGCGGAGATATCGTCGAGCTTGTCTTCGAGGTCGGCGGTGAAGCCGTATTCCACGTAGCGCTCGAAAAAGCTTACGAGGAAGGCGTTCACGAGCCGTCCCAGCGATTCGGCGATGAAGCGTTTTTTATCGAGCTTCACATAGCCGCGGTCCTGAAGCACCGAGATGATCGAGGCGTAGGTGGACGGGCGGCCGATGCCGAGCTCTTCGAGCTTTTTCACCAGACTCGCTTCGCTGTAGCGCGGCGGCGGTTCGGTGAAATGCTGCTCAGGCGTAATTTCGCTGACCTTCAGGGGCTGCTGCTCCGTAAGGCCGGGAAGGCGCGCTTCGCCTTCGTCTTCCTTGTCGTCGTCGCGGCCTTCCTGGTAGAGTTTCAGGAAGCCTTCGAATTTCAGCACTGAGCCGGTGGCGCGCAGCACGGCCTTCGCGTCGGTGGCGTTGATGTCCACCGTGGTCTGGTCGAACAGCGCACTTTCCATCTGGCTCGCCACCAGGCGCTTCCAGATCAGCTCGTAGAGCCGGGCC
>CAZBUX010000291.1:0-1961 GCA_964495185.1 uncultured Rickettsiales bacterium
ATCCCCTTGCCGGAATTCGTGAAAATGGGCTGGATCAAGCAGGAAAAGCTCGACCAGATCGTGCAGCGCACCCGCGACGGCGGCGCCGAAATCGTCAATCTGCTCAAGACCGGCTCGGCGTATTACGCGCCCGCCGCCTCGGCTATCCGCATGGCGGAAGCCTATCTTTACGACAAGAAACGCATCCTTCCGTGCGCGGCGCTTTTGTCCGGCCAGTACGGGGTGAAAGACCTGTATGTCGGCGTGCCGACCGTGATTGGCGCGGGCGGGGTCGAGAAAATTGTTGAAATTTCCCTGAATACGGAGCAGAAAGCCATGTTCGACAAGTCGGTCGAAGCCGTGCGCAGCCTGTGTGCGGGCATCAAGCTCGATCAAACCAAGGCAGCATAGAAACGTCGGAGTAAAACCATGAACATTCATGAATACCAGGCCAAACAGATCCTGGCGAAATACAACGTACCCGTCCCCCGCGGGCAGGTCGCCTATACCCCGCACGAAGCGGTGCATGCGGCGCAAAGCCTCGGCGGCAAGCTGTGGGTGGTCAAAGCGCAGATCCATGCGGGTGGCCGTGGCAAGGGCGGCGGCGTCAAGCTCGCCAAGTCGCTCGAGGAAGTCGAAACCCTCGCCAAGAACATCATAGGCATGACGCTGGTTACGCACCAGACCGGGCCGGAAGGCAAGCTGGTCAAGCGCATCTATATCGAGGAAGGCACCCAGATCAAAAAAGAAATGTACTTAAGCATGGTCGTCGACCGTGCCACCTCGCGCGTTACCTTCGTGACCTCCACGGAAGGCGGCGTCGAAATCGAGGAAGTCGCCGAAAAGCATCCGGAAAAGATTATCAAGATCGATGTCGATCCGGTGGCCGGCATCCAGCAGTTCCATATCCGCAAGCTGGTCTATGGGCTGAAGCTGCCCAAGGAGCTGCATGCCAAGTTCGACCATATCATCACTTCTATCTATCACGCGTTCATGGATACCGACGCCTCGCAGGTGGAAATCAACCCGCTGGTAATCACCGGCGCCGACGACCTGCTTGCGCTGGACGCCAAATTCAATTTCGACGAGAACGCCCTCTTCCGCCATCCCGACATCCACGGCCTGCGCGATCCTGACGAAGAAGATCCGCTCGAGCAGAAAGCCGCCAAGTTCGGCCTGTCTTACGTGAAGATGGACGGCAATATCGGCTGCATGGTCAACGGCGCAGGCCTTGCCATGGCGACGATGGACATCATCAAGCTCTACGGCGGCACGCCCGCCAACTTCCTCGACGTGGGCGGCGGCGCCAACCGCGAAAAGGTCGGCGAAGCGTTCAAGCTGATCCTCTCCGACCCGAACGTGGAAGGCATCCTCGTCAACATCTTCGGGGGCATCATGCGCTGCGACATCATCGCGGAAGGCATCATCACCGCCGCAAGGGAAGTCAACCTGCACGTACCGCTCGTCGTGCGACTGGAAGGCACCAACGTGGAGCTGGGCAAGAAGATGCTCGCCTCCTCGGGCCTTGCCATCGTTCCTGCGGATAATTTAGGCGACGCCGCTGAGAAAATCGTCGGCGCCGTTAAAAGAAAGGCAGCTTAGTCATGTCAGTATTCGTCAATAAAAACACCAAGGTCATCTGCCAGGGCATTACCGGGCGCGAAGGCACGTATCACTCCGAGCAGGCGGTCGCTTACGGCACCAAAATGGTCGGCGGCGTCACGCCGGGCAAGGGCGGCACCACGCATATCGACATGCCGGTGTTCGACACGGTCGAAGAAGCCGTGCATAAAACCGGCGCTAACGCATCGGTGATTTACGTGCCGCCGAAATTCGCGGCGGATGCGATTTTAGAAGCCATCGACGCCAATATCGAACTCGTGGTGTGCATCACCGAAGGCATTCCCGTGCTCGACATGGTGAAAGTGAAACGCGCGCTTTCGGGCACCAAAACCCGCCTGATCGGGCCCAACTGCCCGGGT
>CAZBUX010000292.1:0-1954 GCA_964495185.1 uncultured Rickettsiales bacterium
GCGTTAATCTGGTCGATGCCCGCCGTCTGCTCCACGCTGGCATTGGCGATTTCCGCCATGATGTCGGCGACCTGGTTAACGGAGGAAACGATGCCCTTCAGCGTTTCGCCCGCCTGATTCACCAGCTCCGCACCAGTCTGCACCTGCCCGGCGCTTTCCATAATAAGCGTTTTGATTTCCTTGGACGCTGAAGCCGAACGGCCCGCCAGTGAGCGTACTTCGCTTGCCACCACCGCAAACCCTTTGCCCGCTTCCCCGGCGCGCGCGGCCTCTACGGCAGCATTCAGCGCCAGTAGATTGGTCTGGAAAGCGATTTCATCGATCACGCCGATAATGTCGGAAATCTTCTGCGAGGATTTCTCAATGTTGTGCATGGCCGATACTGCGTTTTCCACCACCACGCCGCCTTTTTCCGCCACATCGCGCGCGGTCGCCGCAAGCCGGTTCGCGTTGCTGGAGTTCTCGGCGTTCTGGCGCACAGTGCCGGTCATTTCTTCCATGCTGGCGGCGGTTTCCTCCAGGCTGGAGGCCTGATGCTCGGTACGGGAGGAAAGATCGGTGCTGCCGGCGGAGATTTCCGTGGCGGCGGAATTCACCGACTGCGCGGTCTGGATAATGTCCTTTACCATATCGTACATGCGGTCGATGGTGGTGTTCACCGCCTGCTTGATGTCGGAGAACGTACCCGCATACTCGCCTTCCATCTTCATGGCGAGGTTGCCTTCCGACATAGCCTGCAATACCTGCACGGCTTCATTCATGCCACGCTCATTCTCCAGCCGTGTGTTGACCATCCGGGTGATGTCGGTGGCGTATTTCACGACTTTATAGGGCTTGCCTTCCAGATCCATAATCGGATTATAGGACGCCTGAATCCAGATTTCCCTTCCGCTCTTGCCAAAGCGCTTATACTCCGCCGCCTGGTACTGGCCGCGGTTCAGGCTGGCCCAGAATTCCCGGTATTCAGCACTGTCGCGGTAGGCCGGTTCCACGAACATGCTGTGGTGTCTGCCCTGAATCTCCGCAAGTGAATAACCGACCGCGCCGAGGAAATTTTCATTAGCGGTGATAATGGTGCCGTCCAGATGAAATTCAATCACCGCCTGCGATTTTCCGATCGCCTCAATCTGGCCGGAATATTCCGCTACGGTCTTACGGATTTCGGTGACCGCGCGCGCCATATCGCCGATTTCGTCGGCATTGGCGGCATCGGTGAATTCAGCTTTGTAATTGCCCTGCGCCAGCAGCTGTGCGGTATCGGTGGAGCGGCGGAGCGGACGCGTGATGCTCAGGATGAGCATGCCAAGCAGAGGCAGGAGCACGGCGATGGAAAGCCCGTAAGTAATCATTAGCTGGGTATTGGCGCTGTGCAGCTCCGTATCCGACGCAGCACCGATTTCACTGGTTTTTTTGGAAGTCGCCTCATCAATGATGACCAGGTTCTGCCGGAGCTTTTCGCTTACTTCCTCCGCCCGGTCGCGCAGGGTCGCTACTTCGGCTTCGGAAGCGTGGCTGGTAATGGCACGCAGCATGTCTTCCTGAACCAGGGTGGTGAGGGTCGCGGCCTGCTGCTGGACTTCCTTCATCTGAGCCGCATCGAGGTAAGGAAGATTGGCCTGAATGAGTTTAGCGATATTTTCCTGCAGGTAGGCGGCAGCGGATTTGAGCCCGTCCAGGTTGCGCGTTTCGATGGCGGCATTCCCCTTCTCGAAATAATCCAGCGCAATAGCAAATGTATTGGACATCATATCCAGGCGTTTTATGCGCAGCTGGCCGGTGATGTCACTATGCGATTTTGCGATTTCGGCCTGCGCGTTCAAATCGTTGATTAACGTATTGGTGCGGTAGCTCATGGTGGTGCTGAGCGACAGCGCGGCGAAGGACAGCGCGCCAAGGACAATCAGCTTTTTCTTAATGGTGAGTTGCATAAGGGCTCCAGAGGGTATGGGGGTGT
>CAZBUX010000293.1:0-1948 GCA_964495185.1 uncultured Rickettsiales bacterium
TTACTTAACCTGCAAACAGATGAAGCAGGTGTACGGCCCGCATTTCAGCCGTGTGGAATTCGTCGATCAGGCCTATCTGGATTCAAGCCTCAGCGCGAAAGCGCGCTTCCTTGGCGCAGCTAACCGCAAGCTACCTTTTATCGGGCCGCTCTACCGGACCTTCTGGGCTGTGCCATTACTTCTGGTGAAATAAAAAAAAGCGGTGGCGTGCCGCCCGAAGCTGTTTAAGCGGCCCTCCTTCGCCAAGGCTTTGGAGGACACTCCTTCTCGTAAGCTCGCCAGAGGCTCGCTAAATGCGAAGGGTGGAGCGGGTGACGGGGATCGAACCCGCACAACCAGCTTGGAAGGCTGGGACTCTACCATTGAGCTACACCCGCGCTACCCCTTTCAATAAGGGTTTTTAGCGCGGGCGTAAAGCCGTTTTCGGATGATCAGGGGCTGGGGATCGTGCAGGTGACGGCGCGGCGGCTCCACTGGCACTCCGCGCGGGGTGCGCCATCCAGCGTGGTAGGAATCTGCAATTCCTGGCCCAGCGACAATTTACCGGGGTTGGCCGCCAGATCCGGGTTTTGCGCGATGATCGCCTCGACCGCATCCACAGTGGCGTCGCCTTTGACACCGAAAATCTCCTGCGCGATGCGCCACAGATTGCGGTCGCCCTTTGCCACCGTATGCGTCGTGGTCTGCAGCGGCGCGGGCGCGCTGGCGGTAATGTCTTCGCCGGCGACAACATCGGGCATCGACTCAGGTGCCTGCGCTATTTCGGTTACGGGCGCCGATTCCACAACGAGCGGTTCGGCCGTATTCTGTGCGAGCGTCTGCGCGTCCGTCGATGGCGCTACCACGGCATTGCTGTCCGGGGTGGTGGTCGCCACTTCGGCAAAGGCATCGGCGGCGAAACGGCTTTCCAGAGGCTGGACCGGCTTGATTTCCTCCGGCTGTTGCGCGATATCGGATGTCACTGTCGGTGTGGCGGTATCCGGGGCGTCTTCATAAACCGGTACGCCGTCGGGTCCGGCGGGAATGGTTTTCACGATACGCGGTTCGCTCATAACATGTCCCTGCACCGGTTCGGCGTCGATAGAAGGATCAACATGCTGCGGCGTCGTTGCCGGAGCGTCGTCCATACCGAACGGCAGATCGGGCATGGTAATTTCCGGCCACTGGATGTCGGCCATTTTGATGTCCGGCATGCTGATTTCCGGCATCGATATTTCAGGCAATTGCGCAATAAGGCCCTGAGCGACCTGTGCCGTCGCCGTCGTATAAAAGGCCGCACGTTCGATCAGCCAGTCGGCGTTGCTGGCAACCCACTGACCGGCCAGCGTGCCCCCCACGGCGCCCGCGACGATAAGCCCCAGTTTCGGTAACGTAAAGGTGCGGCGGACACCTTCAAAAATAATCGCCGACTTCTCACGCAGGGTCTCGCCCTTGGCCGCTTCGGCCATGATTTCACGGCGATTGGTATAAAAAGCATGCCCGGCCGCAACGGCGATACCGGCCAGCGCCACCGCCGGCATGGCACCCACGCCCAGCGCGGTTGCCCCACTGACCAGCGCGATGCGGGAAGCGGAGAGAAGAAACATCGTGCCGGCAACGCCCGCAATTGTTTTTACATACCCTTTTTTGGGCGTAATGTGCTCGACTGACGGTGCGTCCCAGCGTGTCGGAACGCTGTTTACATCGGCATCGATGTTTTCCGCTTCGCGGCGTTTATAGATATTTTCGATCATCTGACGCGCGCTGATGGTATCCGGATGCTCTGCATCTTCCGGATTTTTGTATTGGGCCGCAGAGGGCGCCTCTTTCAGCCCCGTCAATTCCGCTTCCGATAGCTGCATGGCTTCGGCGAAGGCGGCTTCGTCGAGTTCAAAGTCGATATCGTCTACGGGCGCGGCTTTGGCGGGTCGCGCGTTCTGTTCGATATAATCGTTGGCTTCGGCAACGG
>CAZBUX010000294.1:0-1940 GCA_964495185.1 uncultured Rickettsiales bacterium
ACGAAATCGGCGCGAAAATCGGTAAGATCGGCCACGAGTTCGGCACCGTCACCGGACGCGCCCGCCGCTGCGGCTGGTTCGACGCGGTGCTGGTGCGCCAGACCGTGAAAATCGCAGGCATCAACGGCATCGCGCTTACCAAGGTCGATGTACTGGACGGGTTCGAAACCGTAAAAATCTGCATCGGCTACAAGCATGACGGCAAGCTCTACGACTACCTCCCCGCCTCGATGAAAATTCAGGCCGAGATCGAACCTATCTATGAAGAAATGCCCGGCTGGAGCGAAAGCACCCACGGCAAACGCAGCTGGGCCGAGCTTCCGGCGCAGGCGATCAAATACGTCCGCCGCATCGAAGAGCTGATCGAATGCCAGGTCGCCCTGCTTTCCACCAGCCCGAAACGCGAGGATACGATTCTGGTTAAAGACCCGTTTGTAGATTAGTTTTCGCTTCCGCTTCACTCTTTTTTAACCGCTTTCCGGCTAGAGATGAGTTATGGCTACTACCGAACCGTCAGCCGGAATCATCCCTGAAGGAAAGGGCGACGCGCAGCACATCGCCGCCGCCGGTGATTTTCTCCGTTCGTACCAACGCTCCGGCAACACGCCAACGCGCGATCTGGTCGAAGGCCGTTTCCAGATAAGTCTCGCCTCTCCGCTGCCAGATTTCGACCGCCGCCATGCGCGCGCCTATGCGGTAGCCGACATGATCGACAGCAGCCGCCAGCTTTTCGCGCTGGTGTGCCAGCCGGGCGTTGCGCGCCGGCACCACATTATCCAGCCGCTGAAGAATACCTCGCACCCCAACCTGATGAAACTAGTCACAACGGGCATCGCGTCGCTTTCGCAGCCAGCTGAAGAACGTTTCGTACTCATCTATGAAAAGCCGCCGGGGAAGAAACTCTCGGAGCTCCTCGCCGCCACACAGGGCGGCATCAACGAAGATTACCTCTGCAAGCATATCATCGCGCCCATCGCATCGGCCATCAACCATCTGGCCACGCTTTCGCTGTCGCATAGCTGCATCAACCCCGACAATATCTATTTCAACGAGATGCCGGTGCTAGGCGACTGCATCAGCGAACCGCCGGGGCTTTCACAGCCGTTTTACTATGAAACCCTCTACCGCATGCAGGCCCACCCCGCCGCCAAGGGCGACGGCAGCGCCTCACACGATTTCTACGCGCTGGCGGTAATGGTATTGCTGGCGCTACGCGGCAACCGCTATTTCAAGGATATCGAGCAGAACGCGCTTATGCGGCGTATCCTGCGCGAGGGCGCTTACGCCGCGCTGGTCGGCGACAGCGACATCAGCGAAAAAATGATGGATTATTTCCGCGGGTCGTTCGCCATACAGACCGGTGAACGCTGGAATTTCCCGAGCGTCAAAGCGTGGCTCGACGGCAAACGCTTCAACATGCTGCAACTGACACCGCCGCTGGAAGCCGCCCGCCCCTTCGAATTCGCCGATACGCTGGCCAACACCAAGCGTGAGCTGGCGCATCTCATGGCGACGCACTGGGAACTGATCCCTCCCGTCATCGAAAACGGACAACTGGTGCAATGGATATCCGTGAGCCTGCGTAACAAGGAACTCGCTGAGGGCGTCGCCCGCTTCTGCCGCACCGCCAGCGACATGTCGAATAAGAAAGACGTGCAGTTCAGCGAGCAGCTTATGCGCATCATCATCATGCTCGACCCCGCCGGACCGCTGCGCCTCGAAACGATTTCCATGAACGCCGACGGGATCGACTCCATGTGCATGGCGCTTTTTGCGGCAAATAACGAGAAAGACCTGCAACTGCTGGCCAAGTTCATCGAATACAATATGGCGAGCTTCTGGCTCGACCAGTTCAAGAAACAGAGGCATTCCGCCGTTTCATCGCACACCAATACACTCATGGCTCGCATGGACAAGCTGCGTATGTGTATCCGCAGCGC
>CAZBUX010000295.1:0-1923 GCA_964495185.1 uncultured Rickettsiales bacterium
GCGCACGGTATCCATCCTCTGGCTGGACAGGGCGTCAATCTCGGCTTCCGCGACACGGCAGTTTTGCATGAAATCATCACCAGCCAGCAAAAGCTCGGCCTCGACATCGCAAGCCCGCAGGCGCTGAAACATTACCAGCAATGGCGGCGTTTCGACAATGTCGCCATGATGGCCGCCACGGACACTCTC
The DNA here is from genome assembly GCA_964495185.1 of uncultured Rickettsiales bacterium. GTDB lineage: Bacteria > Pseudomonadota > Alphaproteobacteria > Rickettsiales > SXRF01 > CAZBUX01. The sequence goes on from CAZBUX010000295.1 coordinate 190, forward strand.
AATAGGCTGTTTTCCAATGATTTACTACCAGTCAAACTGGCGCGTGGCCTGGGGCTTTGGGCCGTCGGCAAGCTACCGCCGCTCAAGCGCGTTTTCATGAGTCACGCCATGGGCTTAATGGGTGATGTCCCGACACTGGCCCGTCCTAAGGCGAATAGTTGATTTCTTAAGCCATTTTCCATAGTTAGGCAATTAAATCTTAACCATTATTTACTATCATGACAGTGTAGAACTCTATCGTTCAGGGAACTGACTAACTGGTCATGAGTATCGTGCAGCCCACCGGAAAAAATCATCTGTCGCCCAACACCATCGTGCAAATCTCTAAGCACGAGCGCGCGGCGCGTGAGTCGCTTCACTACATGATCGCGTTCAATGACATGGTGGAAAAAGAAATCCTCAAGCTAAAAGATGCGCAGCGCCACGGGCTTGAATACGACGAGGCGATGATGGAAAAATGCCTGCGCGCCAAGGATAGTTACCAGAATGCCATGGAAGGCCTGCGCGATCTCGACGCCACTTCGGCCCGCCACCGCCTGATCGAATACGGCGACGCCATACAGGACATCATGGCCCATATAAACCAAAGGAAGCACTGATGTCGCTTTACCCCTTAAACACCAGCGCGGGAAAAGCATGGGTGGCGGTCGCCACGGGCACCGGCCTGCAAAACCGCGAAACGCTCGCTGCTGCGCAGAACCTCGTCCGCCAGCATGAAAGCATGGCCCAGATGGCGCAGGCCTACCGCAATATCCCGCTCGGCCGCTGGTAAGCCTTTAAGCCTCCAGTTTCCTTGCTTCCTCAGCCAGCATGATCGGAATCCCGTCACGAATGGGGTAGGCGAGTTTCGCCTGTTCGCTTACCAGCTCCTGAGCCTCGCGGTCATAGCGAAGGCGCCCCTTGCTTAAGGGGCAAACCAGAATTTCCAGCAATTTTTCGTCGATCATAAATGCTCCAGATACAGGCGTTTGCAGGACTTTATAACACATTACACTAAACGCTTGCAAACTGTATCAAATTGCCTAGTATCCACCGCTCAATTCCCACTACACCGGGATGAGCGGGCGTAGCTCAGGGGTAGAGTGCAACCTTGCCAAGGTTGATGTCGAGGGTTCGAATCCCTTCGCCCGCTCCAGTTTTTCCAGTGCCGCCATTGTGCGGCACTTTCTTTTTCAGCACTTTAACTTGGACCTGCCCCCGGCACGGTTATTGCTTATATACCCCGTAAGTCATCCTAAACGGCACGCGAGGTCTTATGCCCAAATCCGTATCCACCGCCATGTACGCTTTTATCGTCACCGTCGGCGTGCTCTGCATGGTCGCCATCGTATACAGCACGTCGGGCGAAGGCTCGTTGTTCAACATCGAGGGATTGCTGATCGTCGTCGGCGGTTCGATCATCAATGCGTTCCTGAGCTATCACCGCGACGACGTCATCAAGACCTACTATGTCGTTCGCGATATGCTCAAGGAATTGCCCGATCACCGCAAGAAGCTGCACAAGGACATCATGCGCCTTATCATGTGGTCATACGTGGTGCAGTCGCAAGGCCTCATGGAGCTTGAAAAAGAAGGCAGCAAGCAACCGCTGGAGCCGCTGATGCGCTACGGGCTCGACCTTGTACTGACCGGCTACAACGCCGAAAAGATCCGCGAGATGATGCACACCGTGTCGGAAGCTGAATTCGAGCGCCGCTGCGTGCCGGTCACTGTGCTTAGGAACATGGCTGCCAC
>CAZBUX010000296.1:0-1917 GCA_964495185.1 uncultured Rickettsiales bacterium
AAGGCCTGCTCGGATTCGGGCCGACGCTCGATTTCGCGGGCGGCACCGTCGTCCACATCAACGCCGGTATCGCCGGGCTGATGGCCGCGCTGGTGCTCGGCCACCGCAAAGGCTTCGCTACTTCGGAACTCGCGCCTCCCTATAACATCGTGTTTAGCGTCATCGGCGCGGCACTGCTGTGGGTCGGCTGGTTCGGCTTCAACGCGGGCTCGGCGGTCGCCGCCAACGGCAGCGCAGGCATGGCCATGCTGGTCACGCAGGCCGCCACCGCCATGGCGTCGCTCACGTGGATGTTCATCGAATGGCTGAACCACAAGAAACCGAGCGTCATCGGCATCATCTCGGGTGCGGTCGCGGGTCTTGTCGCCATCACCCCGGCTTCCGGGTTCGTTGACCTGACCGGCGCGCTGGCAATCGGCCTCGTCGCAGGCGCCGTTTGTTACTGGGCGTGCGGGCTTAAGTTCAAGTTCGGCTTCGACGATTCGCTGGACGTGTTCGGCGTGCATTGCGTGGGCGGTATCGTCGGCGCGTTGCTTACCGGCGTGTTCGCGGTTGAAGCCATCGGCGGAAAGACCGGCGGCCTGATGCAGTTCCTCGCCCAGTGCGAGGGGGTCGGCGTCACGCTGGTCTATAGCGGCGTCATGTCGTTCATCATCCTCAAGGTGATCGACGTCATCATCGGCCTGCGCGTGGACGAAGCTACCGAACACACCGGCCTCGACCTCGCCATCCACGGGAATATGCTGCACTAGCATCCCCCGGGATCACAAAGAAAAGGCGGCCTCCGGGCCGCCTTTTTTGTTGTCATGGCTGCCGCAACGCTATACATTAAATTCACTTAACCAATACAAGATCATCAGCACAGGGAGATTCTATATGGCCGAAACACCGGAACCTTTTAAAAAGCCCCTCAGCGTTGCAACAGTCCCCGTCGTTGCAGGCAGCGCCTACGAAGCGGTAGCAAACAAAAGCCATGGCGACAGCATCCTGATCGACACGGCGGTTTCCGATTATCTCCGCCAGCAATCCATTACATCGCAGGAAGATTTCAACGCGCGCGCCAACGCCCTGCGCGAGCAATACGCCGAGCCGTCAGCGCTGCAAGGCCTGAAAAACCGCTCCTTTACCGGCCAGAAATTCCATAGCCATACGGGGCGCTAGCTTTTATTTCTTGAGCAGCCGCAATCTCAGCGCATTGAGCTTGATGAACCCCGCCGCGTCTTTCTGGTCGTAAGCGCCTGCGTCGTCTTCGAAGGTCACCATCTTTTCGCTGTAGAGCGATTTGGGGGATTTGCGGCCATCGACGGATACCGAGCCCTTGAACAGCTTGAGACGTACCGTGCCGGTGACGTTTGCCTGCGATTCGTCGATGAGCGCCTGCAGCATTTTGCGCTCGGGGCTCCACCAGTAGCCGTTATAGATCAGCTCGGCATAGCGCGGCATGAGTTCGTCTTTGAGGTGAGCGGCGCCGCGGTCGAGCGTGATTGATTCGATGCCGCGATGGGCGGCAAGCAGCAGCGTGCCGCCGGGAGTCTCATAGACGCCGCGCGATTTCATGCCGACATAGCGGTTTTCCACTAAATCCAGCCGCCCGATGCCGTGCTTACCGCCGAGTTCGTTGAGTTTGGTGAGCAATGCCGCGGGCGAAAGTTTTTTGCCGTCCACGGCCACCGGGTCGCCGCGCTCGAATTCGATTTCCACGAATTGTGCTTCGTTCGGGGCTTTTTCGGGAGAAACGGAGCGCGTGAACATATCCTCATGCGGCGCGGTCCACGGGTCTTCCAGCACTTTGCCTTCGTAAGAAATATGCAGGAGGTTGGCGTCGGTGGAGTAGGGGGCTTCGCCGCGCTTGTCCTTGGCGATGGGGATCTGGTGCTTTTCGGCGTATTCGATCAGCTTCGTGCGCGAGGTGAGGTC
>CAZBUX010000297.1:0-1910 GCA_964495185.1 uncultured Rickettsiales bacterium
GCGCATTACGCACCTGCGCGAGTGGCTGGCGCGCGACAAGCCGGATATCGTGCTGTTGCAGGAACTCAAATGCGTGGAAGAAGCGTTTCCCGCGATGGAGATCGAGGAGCTTGGCTACAACCTCGCCGTTTACGGGGAAAAAACGTATAACGGCGTGGCGATACTTTCCAGGTTTCCGCTATCGGATATCCAGCGCGGCATTCCCGGATACGGCGATGAACGCGCAAGGTATATAGAAGCAGTGGCCACACTTCCGGGCTCGGCGATCCGCGTAGCGTCGGTGTATGTGCCCAACGGGCAGACCGCGGATTCAGAAAAATTTCCCTACAAACTCACCTTCCTCGAACATTTCAAAAACCACGTGCGCACGCTTCTGGAATATCAGGAAGTGCTGGTCATCGGTGGCGATTACAACATCGCGCCGGAAGATATCGACGTGCATAATCAGAAAGAATGGGAAGGCAGCGTGCTGACGCATGACGAAGTGCGCAAAAGCTGGCGGAGGATTGTGAATCTGGGGATGTACGATGCGTGGCGTATGCTGAACGCGCAGGCGGGCGGCTATAGCTGGTGGGATTACCGCGCCGGTGCATTCGTAAACGACGACGGGCTGCGCATCGATCATCTGCTGCTCTCGCCGCAGGCGGCGGACAGGCTGATTTCATGCGAAGTGATCAGGGATTTACGGGCGCTGGAGAAGGCGTCGGATCATACGCCGGTTGTTATAAGCATAAGGGAAAGAGATAAGAGATAAGAGATAAGAGATAAGCGATAAGGGATAAGGGATAAGGGTTAAGGGTTAAGGGAAGTTTCTTATCGCTTATCCCTTATCCCTCCCTTACCACCCCTTCGGCACCATCTTCGGTGCGACTTTCACGTTGTTGCGGCCGCTGTGCTTGGCGGAATAGAGGGCTTCGTCGGCGCGCTTGAGGAGCGCTTCGGCGCTGTCGCCGTCGGGGTGTAGATTCGCCACGCCGATGCTGACGGTGCGCTTGATGGTCTTTCCATCGGGGCTGACGTACGGCGTTTCGTCGACGATTTTGATGACGCGGTTGGCGGCGCCGAGAGCGGCGACTTCATCGGCTTCAGGCATGAGGATCACGAATTCCTCGCCGCCGAAACGGGCGACGAGATCGGTGGAACGCGCGATACGGATGGTGAGGTCGGCGAGGTGCTTAAGCACCGCGTCGCCGACATCGTGGCCGAATTCGTCGTTGACCGATTTGAAATGGTCGACGTCGAGAATCATGAGCGCGAGGTTCTTGCCGTTTTTGACCGCCTGCTTGGCCATGTTTTCAAGGTGGGTATTTAAATAGTGGCGGTTGTACAGGCCCGTGAGCGCGTCGGTGATCGCCATCGACAGGCTCTGCTGGTACTGCGATTTCAGTGCTTCCTGATATTTCTTACGGCGGATCTGCGTGCGCACGCGCGCGGTCATCTCGTTGCGGTCGAGCGGAACGGTGAGATAATCGTTGATGCCCATCTCCAGCGATTTATACATCGCGCTTTTGTCGTCCTCGTCGATGAATACCAGCAGCGGCACGTTGCGCGTAACTTCGTGGCTTTTGATCTGCGACGCAAGCCGCAGCCCGTCGGCGTCGGCGAGCAGCGTGCTGATGAGGATGGCGTCGAAATTCGATTCGGCGGATTTGGTCACCGCCTGCTCGGGGTCGCTCACCCACACGACTTCGTAGGTTTCGCCGAGCTTGGCCGACACCTGCTTGCCCTGCACTTCGTCGTCGTCGATGATGAGCACGCGCGCGCCGGAAACGTCGGAAATAAAGGTGTTGGCGACCGACGGCTCGATACCCATCTGCGACGTGGTCTTATCGCGCAGGCGTAATTCGTCCATGAGCATCTTAATGCGCACCAGCGACTTCACGCGCGCGAACAGCGCCATGTCGTTGATC
>CAZBUX010000298.1:0-1873 GCA_964495185.1 uncultured Rickettsiales bacterium
GGGGCACGGTCGCCGTAGCGGAAACCGGCCTTGAGCACGCGGGTGTAACCACCGGCGCGGGTCTTATAGCGATCGGCGAGCGCCTTGAAGAGCTTGTCGGTGATGCCGGCGTCCTTGAGGACAGCGAGCGCCTGACGGCGGGCATGCAGGTCGCCGCGCTTACCCAGCGTAACGAGCTTTTCGACGACCGGGCGAAGGTCTTTCGCCTTCGGCAGGGTGGTGGAAATCTGCTCGTGTTTGATCAGCGCCACGGCGAGGTTCGAAAACATCGACTTGCGGTGAGCCGACTTACGGCTGAATTTGCGGCCTCTCATAGCGTGGCGCATGGTAGTATCCTTTCGTTAATCCAATAAGTATTAGTACGGATCCTCGTACTTGCGTGCGAGTTCCTCGATGTTTTCCGGCGGCCAGCCCTGAACTTCCATACCGAAGCGCAGGCCGATTTTCGCCAGCTTTTCCTTGATTTCGTTAAGCGACTTGCGGCCGAAGTTGGGGGTCTTGAGCATTTCGGCTTCGGTCTTCTGCACCAGATCGCCGACGTAAACGATGTTGTCGTTCTTGAGGCAGTTGGTGGCGCGAACCGAGAGTTCGTCCAGATCGTACACCTTCTTGAGGAGGTACGGCGAGAACGGCAGGTCGGGCTTGGCTTCTTCCTTCTTCTCGACTTTCGATTCCTCGAAGTTGATGAAGAGCTGGAGCTGGTCCTGCAGGATGCGGGCGGCATAAGCCACCGCGTCATCGGCTTTCAGCGAGCCGTCGGTTTCGACGGTCATGGATAATTTGTCATAGTCAGTTATCTGACCAACACGTGCATTTTCCACTTTATACGAGACCTTAATCACCGGGCTGAACAAAGCGTCCACCGGGATGAGGCCGATCGGCGCATCGGAAGCGCGCTGCGCGCGGACATAACCCTTGCCGGTTTCCACGGTCATTTCCATGGAGAGCTTAGCGCCCTTGTCGAGCGTGCAGATGATATGGTCGCGGTTGATGATTTCGACATCGCCCGAGGTTTCGATGGCGCTGGCGCGGATTTCGCCGGGGCCGGTCGCGTTGAGCGTCAGGCGCTTCTTTTCAGCGCCGCCGCTTTTCAGGCGGAGCTCTTTAATGTTGAGAACGATCTCGGTCACGTCTTCGCGCGCGCCGGGGATCGAGGAGAACTCATGCAGCACGCCTTCGATCTTCACCGAGGTGACCGCAGCGCCCTGAAGACTGGACAGCAGCACGCGGCGGAGTGCCACGCCGAGCGTATGCCCGAAGCCGCGTTCCAGCGGTTCGGCGACGATGGTCGCCTGGCGCGGGTTGGTCTTGGAAGCTGAAATATCCAGCTTGGTCGGTTTGATCAGGTCTTGCCAGTTCTTTGCTAACACAGTTTTATGCTCCTTGAGTGACCGATGACTAGTTTCTAGCGGCTAGGTGTAATTATACGCGGCGGCGCTTCGGCGGACGGCAACCGTTATGCGGCACGGGGGTGACGTCCTTGATCGAAGTAACGACGAAACCTACCGCCTGCAATGCGCGCAGCGCAGACTCGCGTCCTGCACCCGGGCCCTTGATTTCCACCGCGACGGTTTTCATGCCGTGCTCCTGCGCCTTGCGGCCCGCGTCTTCGGCGGTCACCTGCGCGGCGTACGGGGTGGACTTGCGCGAACCCTTGAAACCATGGCGGCCAGCCGACGACCAGGCGACCGTGTTGCCCTGCGTGTCGGTGATGGTGATGATGGTATTGTTGAACGACGCGTTCACATGCACCACGCCGGTGGAGATGTTCTTGCGTTCGCGCCTTTTGATTTTAGAGACGCCCGAATCTTTTTGTGCTTCAGCCATTGTCTTTCCTTTTATTCCTTTTTAGTGTCGTTCCCGCAGAAGCAGG
>CAZBUX010000299.1:0-1868 GCA_964495185.1 uncultured Rickettsiales bacterium
GGAAGAAATGCTCGCCATCGCGCTGCGGATCAAACCGCACGCCGTATGCATCGTGCCGGAACGCCGCGAGGAACGCACCACCGAAGGCGGGCTGGACGCAGAACGGCTGGAAAACGAACTCAAGCCGTTCATCCACAAATTGCAGGAAAACGGCAGCCGCGTGTCGTTATTCATCGTGCCTTCGGAACTGCAAATAATCGCAGCCAGCCGCGCGGGAGCGAAAGCCATCGAAATTCACACCGGCCGTTATTGCCACCTTAGCGGGGAAGCGCAACAACAAGAATTAACCGCGATTCAGGAATGTGCGGCCGTTGCCTCTTCGCTCGGCCTCGAAGTCCATGCCGGGCACGGACTCAACTACGACAATGTCGGCGCCATCGCAGCCATCCCTGAAATCGTCGAGCTCAACATCGGCCATTTCCTGATGGGCGAAGCGATGTTCATCGGACTCAAGGAAAGCATCCGCGAAATGCGCGAGCGCATGAACATGGCGCGCGCCACGCCCGACGATCAGCAGGCGATACCATGATCATCGGCACCGGCAACGATATCACCGACATCCGCCGCCTCGAAAAAACGCTCACGCGTTTCGGCGCGCGTTTCGAAAACCGGGTATTCACCGAAGGTGAGCGCAAAAAAGCCGCCAGCCGCAAAAAAGCAGGCCTAAAAGTTGTCGCGGGTACCTACGCCAAGCGCTTCGCCGCCAAGGAAGCCTGCGCCAAGGCGCTCGGCACCGGCCTCGGCCAGGGCGTGGCGTGGAAGGAAATCGAAGTCGTAAATTCCCTGAGCGGCAAGCCCGAACTCATTCTCACCGGTAAAGCGCTTGCGCACTTGAAAAAAATGATCCCGCCCGGTAAAAGCGCAAAGCTCCACTTAACCCTGACCGACGAATACCCTTACGCACAGGCTTTCGTCATTATCGAAGCGAACGATTAATGAGCCTGAAAACACTCGTCGTCACCCGCCCCCTTAGCGATGACGCAACGCTCGCCGAAGCGCTGCGGGAAGTGGGCCATACCGTCATCCATGAACCGATGACCGAAATCCACCTCATCCACACGGCCCGCGCCGCCGTCGAACGCGCCGTCCATGACGATCCCGATGCCGTAATCGCCACCAGCCAGAACGGCGTGCGTGCGCTCGCCACGCTTACGGAGCTGCGCGACCTCCAGCTTGTCTGTCTCGGAGATGCCACAGCCCATGTAGCGGAATCCTGCGGTTTCGGGCGGGTGGCAAGCGCCGGGGGCGACAGCGAAAAGCTGATCGAATATATCGCCGCCGCCTACGATGAAGGTTCGCGTTTTCTCTACGTTTCCGCCGAGCATGTCCGCACCGACCTCGCCGCCGAGCTGGCCTCGCGCAACATGCAGGTCGAGCGCGTCGTCGTCTATGAAGCCGTTGCCAGCGAGCAGCTTTCCGAAACCCTCGTCGAACAATGCCGCCGCGGTCAGGTGGACGGGTTCACGTTCCTGTCGCAGCGCAGCGCCAGCATATTTGCCGAACTGACGGAAGCCGCCGGGCTTACCCCCACCCTTGCCGGGCTTTCGGCCTATGCCTTAAGTGACGCCGTGGCCCGTCCCCTGCGAACGCTCGGCTGGCGGGAAGTGCGGGTGGCGGCGCATCCAACGCTTGCATCTCTGGTGGAGTGCGTGGATAATACGCCCTAACCGCGAGATCCCCATGACCGACCCGAATTCTACGGAAATCCCCCCCACCCCCAGCGCCAAAAGCAGGCTGCGCAAGCTCGCCTTTACCCTGGCGGTGCTGTTTACGTTCTGGCTGGTGTTCCGCTTCGCCGGAGAATCGTTCCTGCCACAGGCGAAACAAGGCGTAGCCTACGCCCCGGCGGTCAGTGAAGAAAAACTCAC
>CAZBUX010000300.1:0-714 GCA_964495185.1 uncultured Rickettsiales bacterium
CATGCCCCTACCCCTTCATCACATTGACGTCTTCCACCGCTATGGTACCGCGGTTACGGAAGTAGATGACGAGGATATCAAGACCGATGGCAGCCTCGGCGGCGGCGACGGTAAGGACGAACATGGCGAATATCTGGCCGGTCAAATCACCCAGCGCCACCGAAAAGGCAACGAAGTTGATGTTGACGGCAAGCAGGATCAGCTCGATGGACATCAGGATGGTGATGATGTTCTTGCGGGTGAGGAATATGCCGCAGATGCCAATGGTAAATAGCAGGCTTGAAACGGTCAGGTAATGAAAGATGCCGATAGAGCCGAAGAAGGTCTGGTTCATAAACTCACCCCCTGCCCCGATTTGACGCGCACGATCTCGACGCCGCCCTGTTTGTTATGCGACACCTGCTTGCCGACCTTCTGCTTGCGCACGCCGTCGCGCGAGCGCAGCGTAAGCACGATGGCGCCGATCATGGCGATGAGCAGGATGACGCCGGCCATCTGGAACGGATAGAGGCACCACGTGTAGACAAGGTTGCCGATGGCCTGCGTGTTGGTGACTTCAGACGCAGCGGGGATGGCGTGACGTACCGGAGCTTCCGTAATCGTTTTTCCAAGCGAGACGTAGTAAGCGACGAGCAACTGGAACAGCGTGAGCACCGCAACACCGATGCCAAGCGGGAGGTATTTGAGAAAGCCCTGACGGAGTTCAGCAAAATT
>CAZBUX010000300.1:724-1856 GCA_964495185.1 uncultured Rickettsiales bacterium
CGCAGCCGCTCCAGGTTGATGTCGAGCATCATGACGACGAAGAGGAACAGCACCGCCACCGCCCCGACATAAACGATCACCAGAGTCATGGCGATGTATTCAGCGCCAAGCAGGACGAACAGCCCCGCCGAGTTAAAAAAGGCAAGGATAAGGAAAAATACCGAATGCACGGGATTGCGCGAGGCGATTACCATCACGGCCGAAAACCAAGTGATCCCGGCGAAGAGGTAAAAAAACAGAGTAGGAAGGAGCTCGGCCATTATTGCTTCATCCCTTTTTCAAGCTGCAGGATGGTTTCGCGCGCGTCGAGCACGGGAAGCTTCGCGCTGGCGCGGTACGACTTGATCGCCTCAGATTTGCGGCCTTCCTTGATCATGGCGAGCAACTCGGTCTTTGTTTTTTCATCCATCGTCTTCAAACGTTCCTGCGAAGCCGTTTCACGCTTTGCTTTCTTTTCCATGTTCTCGCGGAATTTTACCAGCGCTTTTTCGGTGGGACACGGCATGACTTCCATAATGCGCCCGTCTTTCTTCGCGATCGAGCGCAGCCGCGTGATGCCCGTTTCCCCGACCATGTAGTCGAGCTGCATGACCTGCGTGGGTTTTACCGGAAAGGTCACCAGCGTTTCAGGCAATATCTGCGTCACGGAAACATCGTCGGAGAACGACGCTTTTGCATCGGCAGGAATTTTATCGCGGCCTGCCTGAAAAAACGCGTTGTCGAAGAAATCCTTGTTCTTATCGTTCATGCAGGCGAGCGAATCGGGATGCACAAGTTCTTTGTGTTTCTGGGTGCTGTTGCTGTTCACCGCATCGATATAGGCGGCGACGAAGGATTGTTCTTCGGGGGTAAGAGCCAGCGCCGGAAGCGGAAGCATGGCAAGGCACACGATAGCGGACGCCGTTCTACGCATCACCGATACTCCGCATCAGCCTTGAGGTTGGCAGCGATGGCCGTTTCCCAGCGGTCGCCGTTGGCGAGGAGTTTTTCCTTGTTGTAGAAGAGTTCCTCGCGCGTTTCGGCGGCGAATTCAAAATTGGGGCCTTCGACGATGGCATCCACCGGGCAGGCTTCCTGGCAGAAGCCGCAATAGATGCATTTGGTCATGTCGATGTCGTAGCGCGTGGTGCGG
>CAZBUX010000301.1:0-1848 GCA_964495185.1 uncultured Rickettsiales bacterium
GACGATAAGCAGCGTGCCTTCGTAATCGGAAAGAATTTCCTGCAGCATGTCGAGCGTGTCCATGTCGAGGTCGTTGGTGGGCTCGTCGAGGATGAGCACGTTGCCGGGATTGGCAAGCAGCTTGGCCAGCATCAGCCGGTTCTGCTGCCCGCCCGAAAGCGTGCCCACTCGGTCGCGCGCCAGCCTCGGATCGAAGAGAAAATTCTTGAGGTAGCCGCAGACATGGACGGGCTTGTCCTCGTCGCCGCCGAGAAAAACGTAATCGCCGCCGTTCGGGCACAACGTATCCCACAACGTTTTTTTGGGATTCAGCTCGATGCGGTTCTGGTCGAAATAGGCGATGTCGATGGTCTTGCCGCGAAACACCCGCCCGCTATCGGGCTCGATCTCGCCGGTGAGCAGCTTGACGAAGGTCGATTTGCCGGAACCGTTTTTGCCGAGGATGCCGATGCGGTCGCCCCGCACGATGCGCAGGTGGAAATCCTTAAGAATAGGGATCTCCTTATTCCCGCGCATAAACGACTTGCTGACCCCCCGGAATTCCACGATGACTTTCGACGCCTGCGTAGGCGCCACCGCGTCCATCTCAATTTTCTTCAGGCGCTGGTTGTAGGCGCCCTTGTCGGCTTTCAGTTTTTCGCGCAGGCGGTGCAGTTCGCCCAAACGCCGCTGGTTGCGCTTGCGCCTGCCTGAAACGCCGCCCTGCGTCCAGTCCACCTCGGCGGCGAGTTTCTTCTGCATGTTTTGCAATTCTCGCGCTTCCTGCTCGACGATCAGCTCCGCCCACGCGTCGAACTCGCGGTAGCCGCCGGGCGAAACGCGTATCATGCCGCGATCGATCCAGAACACCTTGCGCGAGATGGCGGCCAGAAATGCCCGGTCGTGGCTCACGCAGACCAGCGCGCCGCGATACGACGCGAGGTATTGCTCCAGCCATTCGATGGCGGAAAGATCGAGATGGTTGGTCGGCTCGTCGAGCATCAGCAGATCCGGCTCGGCCACCAGCGCCTGCGCCAGCGCCGCGCGCCTGAGCTGCCCGCCCGAGAGATTACCCATGAGCGCATCCGGATCGAGCTCCAGCGGCTCGATGACCATATCGGCGAGGTGGTGCTTGCTTTCAGTCCATTCATCCTGCGGCAGGCCGGAAAGCACGAAGCGCTTCACCGTGTCGTCTTTGTCGTGCGCCACGGTTTGCGCGAGATAGCCGATGGTAAGCCCAGGCAGCGCGAACCGTGTGCCGCCGTCGAGCTCGAGATCGGCAAGGATCAGGCGCATCAGCGTCGTTTTCCCCGCGCCGTTCTTCCCTACGAGACAGATTTTATCGCCTTCGCAAATATGCATCGACAATCCCTCGAACAAGGGCTTGCCCCCGAAAGTCAGGTGGATATCCTCAAGGCTGATCAGTACGCGGTCGGCCATAAATGCGGGAGTGCGGCGGGTTTCATGCCTTCATATACGGGTTATGCGCCAGCGCAGGCAATGGGAAAGAAGCCAGGCCCCAATATTCGCACCGCCGCCGCACGGCACGGGCCCGTGGCTGCAAGCACCCATTTTTACGCATGCTCACGTAAGATGCCGCGACTTCCTACACCCCACGCCCCCTTCCCCGCCGCTCGCAAAATATCGCCATCCAGCTGATTTGATTGCGAATTACAATATCCAGACCGATACCACCACGCAATGTAAACACTTGTCATGCAAAAAAAATGCTGTATAAGCAGGACGTCCCGAGGTTGACCTCACAGTCGCCCGGGCCTATAATACTCCTGTTCCAGCAGTATTATCTTGTATCTTGGTGACGCGGGGTGGAGCAGCCCGGTAGCTCGTTAGGCTCATAACCTAAAGGTC
>CAZBUX010000302.1:0-1844 GCA_964495185.1 uncultured Rickettsiales bacterium
TGTGCTGCCCTTTATATAGGGAAATGGGTCATCGTAGCCGGGTTGGTGTGGACATGTGCGCAGGAATTTAAAAAGGGGGCATCTTATTTTCTAGAAGGCTACATGCCTTCTAATATCAATAATCCCAGTATTCACGTATATAAGGGCGGCAATGGACAAGATTTTCAGTTTTTTATAGGGCAGTCCCCTAGAGCTTCGACTGCGCAGGGGCGTGCAAATGGTCAGTGTCACGATTTTTTTCGCCGCGCGGGAGTTCCATACTATTGTGAGCCAGTGGTAGGAACCACAAAATCTGGCTATCCTGCTTGTCTTGCTTTTGGAAAGCATAATGGCCGTACTCAAGGTGTGGAAATTACATGGGCGCCATTTAAAACAGAACCAACAAGAGCTGAGGTTTGTTCGCGTCTGGGATGGAAAGATTGCGCCCCGAATAGCGTCTATTACTACTGTAATTATATTATGCGTTAGTGGCGGAAATGGCGCATGCCGGTGAAGACCATGGCGAGGCCGCGGTCGTCGGCGGCTTTGATGACGTCTTCGTCGCGGATCGAGCCGCCGGGCTGGATGATGGCCGTTACGCCCGCTTCAGCGGCGGCGATCAGGCCGTCGGCGAAGGGGAAGAAGGCATCGGACGCCACGACCGATCCCACGGTGAGCGGGGTGGACAGGCTCGCGGCTTCGGCGGCGTCCTGCGCTTTGCGCGCGGCGATGCGCGATGAATCAAGGCGCGACATCTGGCCCGCGCCGATACCGACGGTGGCGAGGTCTTTCGCATAGACGATCGCGTTCGATTTCACATGCTTGCCGACCTTGAAGGCGAAGAGCATATCGGCCAGTTCGTCTTTCGTCGGCGCGCGTTTGGTGACGACTTTCAGGTCCTGTTCGGTAATCACGCCGGCATCGATATCCTGCACCAGCAGGCCGCCCGCCACGCACGTGACCATGCGGCGCGGTTCTTTTACATCCGGCATGCCGCCGGTGGTCAGGACGCGCACGTTTTTCTTGTCGGCGAGAACGGCGAGGGCGGCATCGTCAACCGACGGCGCGATGATGACTTCGCTGAACACCTCGATGATTTTCCCGGCAACGTCGGCGGTGAGCGGACGGTTGAGCGCGATAATGCCGCCGAACGCCGACACCGGATCGCACATCAGCGCACGATTGTAAGCCTCGAGCATGTCATCGCCCATCGCAACACCGCACGGGTTGGCATGTTTGATGATCGCGACGGCAGGCTTGTCGAACTCGGCGACCAGCTCGAAGGCCGCATTGGTGTCGTTGATGTTGTTATAAGAGAGTTCCTTGCCCTGAAGCTGCTGGGCGCGGGCGGCGCCGGGGCGCGTGGAATTATCGGTGAGGTAGAGCGCCGCGTTCTGATGCGGGTTTTCGCCGTAACGCAGCGATTGCTTGATCGTGCCCGCGAAGCTGATCTGGCGCGGGAAAGGCTCTTCCGCATCCTGCGCGGCGAACCAGGTGGAAATGTTCGCGTCATACGCGGCGGTGTGCGCATACGCGCGGGCGGCGAGTTTCTTGCGCAGCGCATAGCTCGTCGCGCCGTCGTTGGCGTCCATCTCTGCCGTGACCGCGGCATAATCCGCCGGATCGGTGATGATGGTCACGAATTCATGGTTTTTCGCGGCGGAGCGCACCATCGCCGGGCCGCCAATGTCGATGTTTTCGATGCAGGTTTCGAAATCCGCGCCCTTGGCGACGGTCTGCACGAACGGGTAGAGATTGACGACGACAAGGTCGATGTCGCCGATATCGTGGTCTTTCTGCGCCTTCACGTGCGAGTCGTTGTTACGCACGGAGAGGATGCCGCCATGGACTTTCGGGTGCAGCGT
>CAZBUX010000303.1:0-1592 GCA_964495185.1 uncultured Rickettsiales bacterium
CATGAGCAAACAGGAAGTCCGCGACGAATATAAGCAATCGGAAGGCGATCCGATCATCAAGCAGCGCCTGCGCATGCTGCGCCTAGAACGCGTGCGGCGGCGCATGATGGCGGCGGTGCCGAAAGCCGATGTGGTCATCACCAACCCGACCCACTTCGCGGTGGCGCTGCAATACGATACCTCGGTGATGAAAGCCCCCACCGTCGTCGCCAAGGGGCAGGACCTGATCGCCCTGAAAATCCGTGAAATCGCCGGTCAAAACAACGTGCCCATCGTCGAAAACCCGCCGCTGGCACGCGCCCTTTTCGACTCAGCCGAAATCGACGAGGAAATCCCTCTCGACCATTACGAAGCGGTGGCGAAAGTCATCTCCTACGTCTACAAGCTCAAGGGCAAAAAAATCTAATGTATTAATAAAATATTTAGAATTATAACGCTACACCTGACTTAGCTGAATTATTCCTACCCCAAGGGTATTTATGCCGAACGTGCGTTTCACCGATCTCGACCCCAGGATTACCGGCGTGCAGGATTTCGTCATCCGCAAGCGCAACCCCTCGCTGTTACAGCTGCTACTCATCTTCGGCGCCGTCGTGCTCCTCGTCATCAGCCTCACTACCGGCATGGTCGACCGCTATGCGCTGGTGATCATCCTTATATTGCTGGTCGCCATCATCGGCTGGTACGTTATCGTCCAGACGCAGCGCAACCGCGACCTTATGCTTGCCACCGAATTCCAGAACGCGCTGTTCTCGTCGGCGCTAGGCATGAACCATAAATTCTGCATGATCATCCGCCGCGACGGCAACGTCATCTATTTCGACCGTTACTTTCAGGACCTCTTTCCCGAATTCATGCGCCAGCCGCGCCGCAGCATCGACATATTGCTCGATTTCGCCAAAGCGTCGCGCGAGGACAGCGAAAAAATCTTCGCCATCATCGAACGTGGCACGTTCGAAAACGTCATCCTCGACCTGCGCACGGCGGGCAACCAGACCACGCGCATCGTGCTTTCCATCGAGCCGATCCTGCGCCCAAGCGGATTCATCCTCATGCGCGGGCGCGAATATATAGAGTCGCGTTCCAGTGAAGCCGCAGCAGGCAAAACCGCGTCCAATAAATCCAGCGTTGCGCTCTTCACCAGCGCGCTTGATGGCTTGCGCGTCGGCATGTACATGGCCGATGCCGGAGGAAATATCATTTACACCAGCGTCGTGCTGGAACAGGCGCTCGGCTACGGCCCGGGCGAAATAGTATCGAAGGACATGGCGCTTCAGGACGTTGTATATCAGGGCAACACCCGCGGCCCCGTCGAGCCCGTGAACTACGAAGGCGAAGCCATGCTCATGAAAAAAGCGGGCGGCATGTTAAAATTCAACGTCGTGCAGAAAGTACTGAACGACGAAAGCGGAAAAATCATCGGTTGCACCGCCGTATGCACGCCGTGCGACCAGGCTGCGGCAGAAAAGAAAAAAGACTGGTGATCGCCACGGACGACATAGACACGCAGACCGCGTTCGGCAGTTTCATTACGTATTCGCCGATCGCGATCGTCACGCTCGACACGCAGCATAACATCGTGGGCGGCAACC
>CAZBUX010000303.1:1602-1842 GCA_964495185.1 uncultured Rickettsiales bacterium
AAATTCCCCCTTGCGTTCGGTGAATTGCTGGCACCTGAAAAACGCGGTGAGGCAGAAGCCGTGTTTAAGCGCACGCTGTCCGGGCCGCTCTCGCATGACCCCACAATTTTTGAACTGACGCTGCCTAATAAAAACGAAGTAGTGGTTTCGGGCTATGTCAGCGTGATTCAGGACGCAGAGGGCCACACGCGCCTCATGTTGCACCTGATCGACATCACCGAGCAGAAGCACCTTGAGATG
>CAZBUX010000304.1:0-1833 GCA_964495185.1 uncultured Rickettsiales bacterium
GCTATCCGGCGCTCAAGCGTTATGAGGACGGCGTGCCGGGCGTTATCGCTTCGGTCAAGCGGCTCATGGGGCGCGGGGCAGGGGATATCCGCGAACTGGCGGGCAGCCTTCCTTATGACGTGGTGCCCGGCGAAGGCATGGTAAAAATCCGCGCGGGCGGCAGGGAAGTCACGCCGGTCGAAGTCTCTGCGGAAATTTTAAAGACGCTCAAACGCATGGCCGAGCAGGCGCTCGGCAAGGAAGTGCGGCAGGCGGTCATCACCGTCCCCGCCTATTTCGACGACGCCGCCCGCGCTGCCACGAAAGACGCCGGAAAGCTCGCGGGCCTCGACGTATTGCGCCTGATCAGCGAACCCACCGCCGCCGCGCTTGCCTACGGGCTCGATACGGGCGCGGAAGGCATTTACGCGGTCTATGATTTAGGCGGCGGCACGTTCGACGTTTCGCTGCTAAGGCTCGAAAAGGGCGTGTTCCAGGTGCTTGCCACCGGCGGCGATACGCAGCTTGGCGGCGACGATTTCGACCAGGCTATTGCCGCATGGGTGTTGAGCGAAACCGGCGGCGGCAAAATGAATTTCGACGCGGCGGGCATCGGCGCGCTGGTGTCGCTCACGCGCGCCGCCAAGCACACGCTTACCGAAAACCCCACCGCCGACATCACCTATAACGGCAAAACCGCCGTGCTCACCCGCCGCGTGTTCGACGATCTTATCGACGATTACGTCATGCGCAGCATGGCTGTATGCGAACAGGCGCTACTCGACGCGAAGCTGTCCACCGCCGACATCAAGGGCGTGGTGCTGGTCGGCGGCTCGACGCGGGTGCCGCTGGTGCGCGAGCGCGTGCGCGGGTTTTTCGGCAAGGAACCCATGGGCGGCGTCAATCCCGACCAGGTGGTTGCCATCGGCGCAGCGCTTCAGGCGCGCGGGCTGACGCAGGGCTCCGACAATCTGCTGCTCGACGTTGTCCCGCTTTCGCTCGGGCTTGAAACCATGGGCGGGCTTACCGAAAAAATTATCCACCGCAATACGCCTATCCCGGTTTCCGCCTCGCAGGAATTCACCACATGGGAGGACGGGCAGGGCGCCATGTCCATGCACGTGCTTCAGGGCGAGCGCGAGCGCGTCGAGCATAACCGTTCGCTGGCGCGTTTTGAGGTGCGCGGCATTCCGCCGCTTCCCGCCGGGCTCGCGCGTGTGAAAGTCACCTTCACCGTCGATGCCGACGGGCTGCTCACCGTTTCTGCCGAGGAAACCGCCACCGGCCAGCGCCAGAGCGTCGACGTCAAGCCCTCCTACGGCATTTCGCATGAGCAGATCGAAGCCATGCTGCTCGAAAGCGTCAAATACGCCCGCAAGGACATTACCGAGCGGCTCCTTCTGGAAGCCCGGGTGGATGCCGAACGCTCGGTGGTCGAGCTGGAATCGGCCATAAAGCAGGACGGCGACCTTTTACAGGATAGCGAACGCGCCGCCATCGACCGTCAGGTTCAGGTCCTTAAAAACGCCATTCAGGGCACCGACCGCGACTATATCGACGCCGAAGTGCAGGAATTAGGACGCATCGCCCAGAATTTCGCTGAAAGAAGGATGGACAGGGCAATCGCCTCCGCGCTAAAAGGGACGCATATCGATAAAGTTGAGGCCAAATAATATGCCAAAAGTGATATTCAAGCATCCCGACGGACGGGAACAGGTCTGTGACGCTCCCAACGGCATCTCCGTGTTGGAAGTGGCGCACCGCAACAGCATTCCGCTGGAAGGCGCCTGCGAAGGCTCGCTCGCCTGCTCGACCTGCCACGTGGTCGTAGCTCCCGAATGGTTCGACAAGCTC
>CAZBUX010000305.1:0-1819 GCA_964495185.1 uncultured Rickettsiales bacterium
GAAAATTTTCGTGCAGATCGCCAGTTACCGCGATCCCGAATGCCAGTGGACGGTATGCGACTTATTCGACAAGGCCGCGCACCCGGAGCGCATCAGCGTCGGCATCTGCTGGCAGTTCGACGCGGTAGCCGACCGCGATTGCTTTCATCTTAATCCGCCTTACCCCGGCCAGGTACGCGCCAATAAATACGATGCCGCCGAAAGCAAGGGCGGCTGCTGGGCGCGGGCGGATGCGCTGTCGCTCATGACCGACGAAGACTACGTATTGCAGATCGACGCGCATATGCGTTTCGTGGCCGGCTGGGATGAAAAACTCATCACGGCGCATGCGCAATGCTTAAGCCCACGCGCTGCTCTCACCGCTATTCTCCCCGGTTACGCGCCACCCCACGATTTATTCGATATGGAGGGGCATATTTCCATCGTCTGCGCACAGCGCATGGGTAGGCCGGACGAGGCGCAGCCGCTGCATCTGGGCTTCCGTAAATTCGCTCCCGGAGATATACCGCCGCGTCCGTTCCTGAGCGCGTTTTACGTCGCCAATTTTATGTTCGCACCCGCCGCGCTCGTGCGCGAAATCCCCTACGATCCCCACATTTATTTCCGCGGGCAGGAACTTGTGTATTCCGCACGGCTATGGACGCATGGCTGGGATTTATACCAACCCTGCGAAGTCATCTGCCATCATAACTGGCATTCTAAGAGCCGCGGCGCCGGAACAACCGCCGACTACAAAGCCATGAACGAAAGAGCCGCACTGGCCAAAGAACGCGTCTGGCACCTGCTCGCGGGTAAACCCGCCCGTCCGCAAGCGCTTACCGACATCGCCCGCTACGGTATGGGCACGCGCCGCAATCTCAACGATTACTGGGCGTTTGCCGATATCGACCTCGCTGCGGGAACCATAGGCAACAAGGCGCGCAGCGGCCGCTGGACGCCGGCGAAGGAACCCTCTGCCGCCAACGTATTATTGAATAACCAGCCGTTTTCTCTGGATATCCGCCTGCCTTCCTCGCTGAAATCCTGATATTTCCTTGCATTGACATTGGTAAATAAACATTTACCTTGCTTCCTGCGCATCGCCGTCAACAGGGGGAATTATGCCAAGGAAAAAATGGGTAAACGCCGCCGTCGAGCAGGGCGTTATCACCGCCGCCGACCGCACGCAGATTGAGCAATGCGGCGTCAGCGTCGAGCAGGTCATGCAGGAGGCCGGGCTTATCGACGTTTCCGGCAAGCATACCGCGCATCTTACCAATCCGCTCATCGAGGTCACCCCTGAGGCCATCGCGCAGGCGCGCTGGTATATGGAGCTTATCGCCGCACACGAGCTCTGCCGCAATAAGCGCCTGACCATACCGATGGCGGCGATAGAAGAAACACTTGAATCCCCCTCTCTCCCCAGGCCGGTGGATACCACCGCCATGCCGCCCGTATGGAAAGCGCTTGAAATTGCCGCCGGTACGCTCTGCAACCCTGAAAATGCGCCGCGTATGGCGCCATTGCACCGCTGAAAGCAACCTTCACGCAATTGTCACTTTTCCCGGCGGGCGTTAAACGCTAACATCAAGTTATTATGGCCGAAAAACCAACAAACCTTACACCGGAAGTCATCACTCCCGCTGAGTACAAATTCTGGGAGGAATGGGCTGCGAGAGCGCCCGCGCTGGTACGTGCGCAGGCCAACGAAATTCCCAATAAGGTCGATAAAAAATCCAATCCTTTCCGCATCGCCGGCATCACCATAGGCGCCGCGCTGGGAGCCGTAACCTTTGCCAGTGCCGTCCCCCGCCAATGGAAGTGGGCAACCGGCGCGGCG
>CAZBUX010000306.1:0-1803 GCA_964495185.1 uncultured Rickettsiales bacterium
GTCGCGTTCCCACGTTCGCGTTAGCGTTCTCGTCTCCCTGCTGATTACTACCGCCTGCACACAGCCTGCTAGCCAGGTTGAACTGCGCGGGCACAACGTGTACGGCAAAAACGGCTCGCAGGGTTACGACAGCAACGACCGCAGGAACGCCGCGCCGGTCTACGGCAGGAGCGGTTCGTCGTCGTACAATAAGCCCGCGCCCGCTTACAGCAGCGCACGATCCACGTATACCGCTCCCGTTCCGCAAAACACCGAGCAGAGCGCCGGGGTGCAGTCCATCGGCGTGAGCGACCTCGCGCCGCCGTCGAAAAACGATAGGCATTCCGACGCGGGCAAAACCGGCAGCATCAACCCATGGAGCAGCGATAAGCAGCGCGTTTCGGGCGCCGCCGACGAATCGTTCAGCCTAAGCCCGCGCGGCAAAACCGCCAGTCCCAGTCAGATGATTTCGGACATCAAGAGCGAGGAAATCGCTCCCGTGGCGAAGCTTGAAAACGTTGCCGAAAAAGAAGCCGCCACGGCGAAAAGCAAGGAAGTGAAGCTCTTCACCGACGCCGGCGCGAAAGACGGCTATATGTGGCCGGTAAGCGGCAAGAAAATTATCTCCGGCTACGGCCCCAAGGGCGGCGGCAAGGCTAATGACGGCATCAATATCGCATCCGCGGAAGGCGAGCCCGTCTGGGCGGCTGCCGACGGCGAAGTGGTCTATGTCAGCAACGAGCTGAAGGGCTACGGCAACATGATCATCATCAAGCATGCGGGCGGCAAGAACACCAGCTACGCGCATCTGAGCAAAAGCTCGGTCGATAAATACGACCGGGTGAAGCAGGGCGACATCATCGGCTATGTCGGCTCCACCGGAAACGTCAAGTCGCCGCAGCTTCACTTTGCCATCCGCAACGGCAAAGACCCTGTCGATCCGCGGAAATATTTGAAGAGCGACCTGGCCGGTCTTTAATATTTCTCAATAGCTTGCTAATTGTAACCAATACTTAACACGCCATTTCCGCTGCGGCGTGCTAGCCTTATCCTTAATAACAAGGGTAAGGAGCAGCTTATGGCAAAAACCACCGATTTTGAATTTCCCCCGGAGCATGCCGCAAAGGCGGCGCGTGCGGAAACGTTTGAACAGAAAATAAAGTTCGCGCGTGATGCGCGTCAGGCCGTACTTCAAGATCCTGAGCCCCGTCAGGTTGATCGCTTGTCGCGTCGCGAAGCACTCAGGCTTTCCGCGCACGATGAAGACAAGGGGCAGGGCCGCTAACCGACTCGCTTCTCCATTTTCCCTGCAAGATCCTGAATAAACTGCCATGCCACGCGGCCCGAGCGCGCGCCGCGGGCGCCTGCCCACAGGAATGCCTGCTGGCGGAGGTCTTCCACCGGCATCACGATGTTGAAGTGCCGCGCGTAGGCCTCGACGATGGCGAGGTACTGGTCGAGCGTGCAGGGCTGGAAGCCGAGCCAGAGGCCGAAGCGGTCGGAGAGCGAGATTTTTTCTTCCGAAACGTCGCTGGCGTGGATGGCGGTGCTTTTTTCGTTCTCGATCATCTCACGCGCAAGCAGGTGGCGGCGGTTGGAGGTGGCGTAGAACAATATGTGTTCGGGCTTGGCGGCGATGCCGCCTTCGAGCACGGTTTTCAGCGATTTATACGATACGTCCTGCCCGTCGAACGACAGGTCGTCGCAGAATAGAACGAAACGGCGGACGACCCAGCCGCGCAGAATATGAATCAGCGCGGGCAGGGTGTTTAAATCCTCGCGGTGAATTTCCACCAGCACCAGCTTGTGCGGCATCTGGCGGTT
>CAZBUX010000307.1:0-1795 GCA_964495185.1 uncultured Rickettsiales bacterium
GTCAGGTGCGCGTCGACGGCAAACGTGCCAAGGCCGATATGCGCCTGTCCGAAGGGCAGGATGTGCGCCTGCCGCCGCGCGAGGAAAAGGTCAAAGGCGCACCATACAAACTGAATGAAAAGGACGCCGCGTTTATCAACAGCCTCGTGATTTACGACGAAGGCGGGATCATTGCAATCAATAAACCCGCCGGCATCGCATCGCAGGGTGGATCGAACATCGCGCGCCACATCGACGGGATGTTGCCGGCCTTGTCGAAGAAGAAAGATAACACGCCGAAATTGATCCACCGTCTCGACCGCGACACGTCGGGTATTTTGTTGATCGCGCGCAACACCAACATGGCGCGGCGCATGGGAAAAGTATTTTCAGACCGCAATATTCGCAAAATTTACTGGGCGCTGTGCGCGCCGACCCCGGAACAGCCGGAAGGAAAAATCAACTACGCCCTGCGTAAGGGGGAAGGCCCCCAGAAAGATAAAATGATTGTCGATCCTGTCGACGGTCAGGCGTCGCTGACATTGTATGAAGTCATCGAAGCCGCGGGGGACAAGGCCGCCTTCGTCGCCTTCTGGCCGCGCACCGGCCGCACGCACCAGATCCGGGCGCACGCGGCGAGCGCGGGGTTTCCGATTCTGTCGGATGAAAAATACGGCTTTCCTTCCGACCATCTCGAAGGCATGAAAATCGCGCCGCGCCTGCATTTGCATGCGGCGGAGATTACGTTTCGCCACCCCGAAACCGGTAAATGGGTGACCATACGCGCGCCGCTGCCGCCGGATATTTCATCGACATGGAAAGAATTCGGGTTCGACACCAAGGCGAAAAGCATCAAGGCCTTCGCCGATACGGAGATGTAGGATGGCTCGGCCCTCGTTGTCTTTCGGATTGACGATTTTGCTGCGCATTGTTTTCGTGCTTGCCATTCTCGCCGCCATCATGGCAGGCGTTCTCAAACTTCTCGAACGCGCCGGCGATCCGCTGCGTCAAGGGATCGAGCGTTATATCGCCGACACCACACAGAGCCACGCCTATCTCGGCGCGTTGCCCGATCCGAAAATTTTTCCGCATGTGCGCATGACGATGGAAAATATCGTCCTGAGCGATAAGGGCGATGCGACCAGAAAAATCGCCACGGTGGAATCGCTGGCCTTCTCCGCCCCCTTCCTGAACACGATTATCGGCCGTCCCGATTTTGAATCACTGGCGGTAAAGAATATCGTCATTGAAAAAGACGTCCTGTTTCCGCGCGCCCTGCGCATCGCCGAAGGCAGCATCCAGCGTGAGGATGATCGACCGGTTTTCCGCATGACCGGCGACCTTGGCGGAACCGCCGTCGCGTTGAGCCTCGATCTGGCGCAAAAGGGCGATCATCCACCGCGCTACATTCTTCCGCCCGGTGGCCGTGTGACCTACGATCAGGGCAGCGCGCATGTCGAAGGGGTCCTGCAGCCCGGACCCGACGGCCTGATGCTTCAAGGGGCGATCCTGCGCGCCGAAGGCGGCCAGAGTTATGGGCCAAAGGACTTCTTTTTGCTGAAAAATCAGGTTTTTGTTAAGGATAACCCGGTAAGCTGCCTGATGGGCCTGGACCGCGATTTAACGCTGACAGACACGCATCCCTGTGCGATGCTTTTCGACGGCAACGATAAAAAAGAAGAACACGCAAAATGAAGAAATTTTATACGCTCGCCTCCTCCAAAAAAACCGATGAAGGCTTTGCCATCCAGCTGGACGGCAAGACGGTGAAAACCCCATCAGGCCAGGAACTGATCGCGCCGACGAACGAAATGGC
>CAZBUX010000308.1:0-1784 GCA_964495185.1 uncultured Rickettsiales bacterium
GCGGTTTTCCGGCGTGTCGGGCAGATGCAGCGGATTGAAGTTACAGACGGTGCCGGGTTCGATGACGGTGTATTTCCCGCTGATGGCGCGGATGAATATCTCGGCGCCGCGATCCTTGTCGAAGAAGAAAATGCGGCAGTTGAATTTCTGCGCCTGCGCGCACAGAAAGTTGAGCAGCACCGTCTTACCGGCGCCGGTCGGCCCGATGATGGTAGTGTGGCCCACATCGCGGTTGTGGAAATTGAAGAAATACGGCGTGCCCGACGACGTGTCGAACACCGTAACCGCATCGCCCCAGTGGTTGCCGCTGATCTTGCCGGTGGGGTAATTGTGCAAGCTCGCAAACCCTGCAAGGTTCATGGTGTTGATGTCGGAGCCGCGCGCGACGTATTCGAAATTAGCGGGAAGCTGCGCCCAGTAGGCGGGCTCCATGACGAACTTCTCGCGCACCGGGTTGATGCCGATATTGACGAGTTCGGCCAGCGCCATCGACATCACGCGATCGAGCTCCGGCATGCTTTCCTCAAAGCACATCACCGTAAGATGGTGCGGGCCGAAGGCGACGTGGCCGCTCATTGCCATGTCGAGCGCATCGGAAATTTCCGCGATCTGCGATATGGCCGCATCTTCCGCCGCCATCATGCGGCGCTGGCGGATCTGCATGCGGCTGATGTTCACCGAGCGGTTATGGAAAATGAACGATTGCGAAATAATGAACTCGAACGGCAACTGCAAAAATCCGTCGAGCAACCCGGCAGCGGTGGCGGGCGCGTATTCCTTGATGGTGATGATGCCCGCGAAACGTTTGCGCGGCGCGCCCGACACTTCCACGGCACGGTCACCGAAATACATGCGGTAGATGGGCAGCGTGTGAGCGATATTGGTCGCCGAATAGCGGATCGGCTGCGAGAAGCCGCAATTAACCAGCTTGGCAAGAAATTCCAGCGGCTCGGAAAACGTGCCCTTCTCGGTTTCATACGTACCCAGCACGCGCGCGCCGTAATCCTTGAGCGTGGCGGTCAGGCGGTGCACCGCGTCGGTGAGCTCCTTGTGCTGGTCGCGCATGGCGTCGATCTGCGCCGCCTTGTTGCTTACTTCCGAAGCCTTCTTGATGTAGTGGTGGATTTTGGCCGCGCCCTTGGTGTCGGCCTTGCGCACGACGGTGATATAAAGCTCGTTGATATATGAGTCCTTCGAGCGGTGCTTATCATGCCACAGCTTATCGACATAGGCCGGAAAACCCGGGGGCTGCCGGCCGCCGGGATAAACGCTCTGGCGGCGACGGATGGTGTGGAACCAGACGGCGAAGCTACCGTCCGCCATGGATTTCAGCAGCGAATTGCGTACCATCTTCTTCATGTCGACGTCTTCGTCGTCGGCGGTTTCGAACGAGAAGCCGTCGAGCTTGATGACCTGCAGGAATTCCTTTTTACGCGTGACGATAGTTTCCTGATCCCAGTGATACTGGTAGGGAATGAACGTCGCAGCCGAAACCTCAAGGCGCGAGTATGCCGCTTTGGGAGTCCTGCGCTTTTTGAGGTTCATTCCGAGCATGGTCCCTACTAGTACGGATCGTAAGAGTTGGTGTAGCCGTGATAGCCGCGGTTAACGCATTTGTAGCCCTTATTCATCTTGACCATAAAAAGCTCGATGGCGCGCGGTTCCTTAAGACAGATGATGTACCCGATCAGGTGCACCGTGGGCGCCACTCCGAAAAGCACGGTGAAGCTTTGCATGTTGATGAAAGTGATCATGCACACAGCGGCGTTGATGACGAAGTACAT
>CAZBUX010000309.1:0-1743 GCA_964495185.1 uncultured Rickettsiales bacterium
CAATAAAATCCCCTCCGGCAAAAACCCGCCCTGGGACGTGAACGTCATCATCGAAGTGCCTATGGGCTCCGAGCCGATCAAGTACGAAATGGACAAGGATTCCGGCGCGATGTTCGTTGACCGCTTCCTGCATACCGCCATGCATTACCCGTGCAATTACGGCTTCATCCCCCATACTCTGTCGGGCGACGGCGATCCTGCTGACGTGCTGGTGGTGGGCCGCCGCCCGATCATGCCGGGTGCGGTTGTGCCTGCACGGCCCATCGGTGTGTTGCTCATGGAAGACGAAGCCGGGCAGGACGAGAAAATCCTTGCCGTTCCTGCCGACCGCCTGCACCCCTTCTACCACGATGTCAAATCTTACAAGGATTTACCTGAAATCCTCACCGGCCAGATCGCCCATTTTTTCGAGCATTACAAAGACCTCGAAAAAAACAAATGGGTAAAAATCCTCGGCTGGAAAGACGCTGACGAAGCGGCGAAGCTTATCGAAGAAGCGGTCGTGCGGGCAAAGAAATAGCCCGGGCGATATGCAGAAAAAATACGATAAAGACCTGAGATTCGTATTCAAGGCGTTCGTTTGCGCCTTCGTCATCATGCTGGTTCTGCATGTGGTCAATTTCTTCATCGCCGTGCCCGACCCAAAAGCGACTGAAATCAAGACGGTCATGCATGCCGTCCAGCCCATCCGCGGCAGCGACGTACGGGGCAGGCTGGTCGATCCTTCGGGCAAACCGGTCATTGTGGTGGTCTATGCTTCGTGGTGCGGCATTTGCCATCGGGTATTGCCCGAGCTGGCGAAACTCTCCCGCGAGGGAAAACTGGACGGATTCCAGCCCATATTCCTTTCCGTCGACCACCAGTTCGACAGCCTTGCGAAGTATCTGGTGGAAAGCGGCCTGCGCGATGTCATTCACCCGCCTTACGTGGTCAAGCAAAGCGCTTTCAACACGCTGGAAGGGGCGCTGGCCTCCGCCGGGGTGCAGTACAACCGCGCTCTGCCTTATATGCTTTTCCTCGACCGCGAAGGGAAAGCCGTGGCTGAGATCACCGGGGCGACGAACCGGGCCACGCTACTCAAGGCGTTAGAGATAGCGAAACCCTAGCGGTTTTTGTGGCATTTTGAACAGTCCTTGATTTATGTCCTTTCATCGGGTAAATCATTGACCCGTCCTAAGAAAAGAATTCACCTATAAATAACAAGGAGTTTTTTCATGTCTGCCATGATGTTTATCATCGTATGCGGCATCGCTTCGCTCATTTACGGTATCGTAACCGGGCGTGCGATTATGGCTGCGCCCGCCGGTTCCGAGCGCATGATCAATATTGCCGCCGCCATTCAGGAAGGCGCCCGCGCCTATCTTAATCGCCAGTACCGCACTATCGGCGCGGTCGGCGTCGTCATCTGTATCCTGCTTTCGTACAAGCTCGGCTGGTTCGTCGGCGCCGGTTTCGCCATCGGAGCGATCTGCTCGGGCCTGGCGGGTTATATCGGCATGAACATCTCGGTGCGCGCGAACGTGCGCACGGCGGAAGCGGCCAAGTCCGGCCTGCAGCCCGCGCTCAACATCGCTTTCAAATCTGGCGCTGTCACCGGCATGCTGGTGGTGGGCCTCGGCCTGCTCGGCATCGCGCTGTATTACGGTTTCCTGATGAATCAGGGGGTTGAAACCCGCCAGATTCTGGAAGCCCTCGTCGCGCTTTCCTTCGGCGCTTCGCTGATCTCGATTTTCGCCCGCCTCG
>CAZBUX010000310.1:0-1740 GCA_964495185.1 uncultured Rickettsiales bacterium
AGCCGCCTCCACCCGCGAGCGTGCGCGCAGGGAAGCAGCGGCGGTCATGGCTAAGCTTTTATTTGGCTTGGGCATCGGCTTCATCTTTGGAATGGGTCACCAGCGAGAGGTTCCGCCCGCCCGCGAGCTTGATATAATCCATCACAGCGATCATTTTCACCGCCGGGATATTCGCATCCGCTTTCACGGTCACCACCCTATTAGGGTTACCCTCCAGCTGCGGCTTCAACCGCGCCACCAGTTCTTCGCTGGTGATCAGTTCGTCATCCATCACGATTTCATCGCGCGTGCCGATGAGGATGACGATATGCCCTTCATCGATGAGCTTGCCGCTGCGCGCTTCCGGCACTTCAATGGGAATGATCTCAAACTTCTCCACCGTGCCCGCCACCATGAAGAAAATCAGCAGGAACAGCGCAATATCAATCAATGGGATAATATTGGCGACAAACGGCTTTTTCCGGGTACGCTCGAAATCCAGCATGTTCATGGCAGCATCCCTACCGATGTGGTCTTCTCCAGCGGGCGTACATACAGGCTCCTGCCGCCGACCATTGTCACCATGTCCATCACGGACACCAGCTTCTGCATGGATACCTTGTCATCGGTAAACACGATAACACGGCGGTTGGGATTTTCGCTTAAGATCGATTCCAGCGTCCGGTTCAGCTCCGCCTCGTTCACTTTGCGCTGGCCGAAACTGATGCTGTTGTCGTTATGGATCACCACCCGCGCGACATCCTTGGACTCCGAGGTGACCTTGCCGCCTGCAGATGGAAGCAGCAGCTCCATCGATTCATAACGCATGAAACTGGTAGTCAGCATGAAGAAAATAATCAGGATGAACACCACGTCGATCATCGCCGTTAAGGGCAGATCGCGCGGTTTCTTGCGGATGCGCTCGAATTCGATCATACGCGGAGTCTAGAACCGGCTGTAATTCGGGCTGAGCAGGCGCAGCGTGGAGCTGTTCTCCGGGGTAGTGCTGCGGCGGGACAGCGCCTGTTCCTCTTTTTCCTTCTCCAGCGCCGCGCGGCGGTCCGCTTCAATCTTCTTAGCCTCCTCAATGGCGCGCAGGCGCTCATTGCGGCGGAATTCGTCTTCCAGCGCCAGGATCTGGATGGAAACGTCCTTCATGGTTGCGCGCACGCGCTCAATGATGCCGTCCAGAATATAATGGGCGCCGAGCGCCGGAATCGCCACGGCAAGGCCGCCCGCAGTCGTCACCAGCGCTTCCCAGATGCCGCCCGCAAGCATGCTCGGGTCCACGCGGGAGCCGGCCGTGCCAAGGCGGGAGAAGGATTCGATCAGCCCGAGCACCGTGCCGAGCAGCCCGATCAGCGGCGCTACGGCCGCAGCCATTTCGAGCCCACGGATGTGGGATTCCAGGTAACGGATTTCGCCGGAGCCGACACGCATGATCTCGGCCTCACGGCTTTTGGGTGACATGTCCCGGTTGGCAACGCACTCGAACGTCACGCGCATGATGCGGGCAATCGGCCCGGGGATGGCGCTTAAGCGCTTAGTTGCCTTTTCACGATCCCCCTGCTTGATTTCGCGCAATGCGACATCAATGAAGCTGCGGTCGAAGATATTGGCGCGGCGGAACTGCCATACCTTGAACATGACGACACTCACCGCGTACACGGATAACAGTCCGAGCACGAAGAGCATGAACCCACCTTTTTGCAATACTTCCCATTCCGACATCGGCAGCCTTTCTCTCAAAAATCCCCGCAT
>CAZBUX010000311.1:0-1730 GCA_964495185.1 uncultured Rickettsiales bacterium
CATCGTGTGCATGGTAATGCGGTGGTCGAAGGTTGCTTTCTGCGTTTTATTCGGGAGTTCGCCGTTGAGCAGGAGGTAAGCGGTTTCGAGGAAATCGCATTTCTCGGCGAGCGCGTCGATGTCGTAGCCGCGGTAACGCAGGATGCCCTGGTCGCCGTCGATGTAGGTAATCTTCGACTCGCAGGACGCGGTCGACATGAAACCGGGATCGAAAGTGAAATAGCCGGTGTCGGTGTAGAGCTTGCTGATGTCGATGACACCCGGGCCTTCGACGCCGGTGTAGATCGGTAGGCTGACGGTTTTTCCGCCGACGTTTAACGTGGCGGCGGTTTGCGTTGAGGACGAAGCTTTTTCGGCGGCACCCATTATAGAACTCCTTATATAATTTGGTATTGAACTTGCCTACTATGCCAAAGATTGGTAAAGAAATGATTGCGGCCAACCCATTAAAATAATTAAGAAATCCTTCTTATGCAGCGATTTATAACGCGATTCCTTGCGCTTGAGGCGGCCGGCGGGCTGGTGCTGATGATCGCCGCCGCTGCTGCCATGGTCGCTGCCAATTCGCCGTTTGCAGGGAGTTACCAGTCGCTCGTGGCCCCGCCGGTTGCGCTTTGGATCAATGACGGGCTGATGAGCGTTTTTTTCCTGCTCGTGGGGCTGGAAATTAAACGCGAAATGAAAGAAGGCGAACTTTCGACGCGTGCACAGGCGCTGCTGCCTGTGGTTGCGGCGCTGGCGGGGGTGGCGATGCCCGCGGTGATTTATATGTATTTCAACGGCGGTACGCCGGACGCGCGCGGTTGGGCGATTCCGTCGGCTACGGATATCGCGTTTTCGCTGGGGGTGTTATCGCTGTTCGGCAGCCGCGTGAGTCCAGGCTTGAAAATTTTCCTGATGGCGGTGGCGGTGATCGACGATATCGCCGCGATTATCATTATCGCCGGGTTTTATACCGACCATCTGCGCATTGAAGCGCTCGCGGCGGCGCTCGCCTGTGCGGTGCTGCTGTGGGCGTGCAACCGGCGCGGGGTAAATAAGCTATTGCCTTACATGGTTATCGGGTTTGCGATGTGGGGTGCGATGTTTATGTCGGGAGTGCATCCGACCGTGGCGGGGGTGTTGCTTGGCCTGCTCATGCCGGTGGAGGGGTTGGGAAAAAAGATGATCGACGTACTCCACCCGTGGGTTGTGTATGGCATCATGCCACTGTTTGCGTTTGCCAATGCGGGCGTGGCGCTGGGGGCGGTAAGCCATGAAGATATGATGCATCCCGTGACGCTCGGCATCGCAGCCGGATTGTTCTTCGGCAAACAGGCGGGAATTTTCGGTGCGGTGTGGCTGATGGCGCGGTTGCGGCTGGCGTCACCACCGGCCGGATGGCTGGAAGTGTATGCGGTGTCAGCGCTGGCGGGCATCGGGTTTACCATGAGCCTGTTCATCGGCGGGCTTTCCGGCGTGCCGGAAATATCCATGCGGCTCGGCGTGCTTACCGGTACGCTGTTTGCAGCGATTTTCGGAAGCGTGATGATGTGGCTTGCCATTCGCGCTAAAAAGTAGATATATTGCACTGCAATAAATTTTTGGCGGATGTATGCGGCAGGTTGTCTTGATTACGGTGGTTTTTGCGCTCGCTTCCTGCGGCAGCCAGAAACGTAACCAGTGGGAAGACCTGGATTATTCCTCCGTGTATAAAAAGGCCGGTCAGGAAAACGACTCTGGCTATACCT
>CAZBUX010000312.1:0-1727 GCA_964495185.1 uncultured Rickettsiales bacterium
GGCCGGCTTTTTCCTCGAAGCGGCGGATCATCAGCATGTCGCGGTAAAGCTTCAGGAGCAGTTCTTTGGTAACGGGCGCGTTGCCCATAGGAATAACCTTGTTTTCCGATAGTTTATTGGCAGTCTTGCCCATGATAGCACCCGGATGGAAAGGATTGGTAAACACAGGCAAGAAACTGCCAATATTCGACAATTTGTGCAAGCGTTTAATAAGGCTGGAATTGCTGCGGCGCAACAAGGGCAGGAAGCCCCCCCCCGCTAGTTACTATCGGTAAAAATCACCACTTCGTTCTTCCCCGCCAGCCCCAGCACGCGGCGGGCCTGTTCGTCGAGCAGGTCGAGGTCGAGCGAATTGCTGCTTAAGCGGTGCACCTTGGATTCCAGCGCCTCGCGCTCGGACCTCACCTGCTCCAGCTCGGCCTTGAGCAGTTCGAGATTACGGTCTTCCTTGAACAGCGCCACCACGCCGCGCTCCCCCGAAACCGAGTGAAAAGCGAGGTAAAAAAGCACCAGCACGCAGAACAGCGGCACCAGAAACCGGTGCGCCACCCAGAGCCTAATATCCGTGAATACGCTGTTTTTCCTCATATGAGTAAGAAAATACATAAAATTCATGGCTTTTGGAAGCAGAATCAAACAATCGTTTCCAGATTTTTATTCCGGCGATATAGATTAGTGTCACCAACAAGGAACCTGCGACATGACAAAAAAAGTACCGAATCAGGACATATCGGATGCGCTGCTACAAGCGGTCATCACCTCGCTGACTGAGGGGCGCAAATCGAAATGGACGATGAAAACCGGCGCCACGGTCAGCGGCGCCGAATACGCGCACACCTGCGACGCCATGGCGGACACATTCGCCAAAGCCCGAAAGAGGCTGCGCGACAATACCACCGCAGAAGCATCGACCGTCGGCGTCATCATGGTCAATCTGGCAGAGGACGTTTTTGAGAGCCTACCGGCGTCCATGGAAAAGAAAACGGCGATAAGCCTGACAGACGCAAATCATGCTGCAGCCGCACGACTTGCCAGAAAATACATCATCAAGAGCAAAAGCGTCGAATCGGCCCTGCAACGGGTTCTGGAGACGCTCAACAGCGACTTGTTCCGGCAGATTGAAATTCAGCGCCTGCCCGGCGGCTGAACGCCGGCATCAAAGCCAGCGATAGCTTCCCGCGCTTCCAAGTTCTTCCTCGATGCGGATCAGCTCGTTGTATTTGGCCGTGCGGTCGGCGCGCGAGAGCGAACCGGTTTTGATCTGGCCGCAATTGGTGGCAACCGCGAGATGGGCGATGGTGGTGTCCTCGGTTTCGCCCGAGCGGTGCGACATCACGGCGCGGTAACCGGCGCGGTGCGCCATGTCCACGGCGGCGAGCGTTTCGGTGAGCGTGCCGATCTGGTTGACCTTCACGAGCAGCGCGTTGGCGAGGCCTTTTTTAATGCCTTCGGCAAGGATGGCCGGGTTGGTGACGAACAGATCGTCGCCCACCAGCTGCACTTTTTTTCCGAGCAGGTCGGTGATTTCCTTCCAGCCGAGATGGTCGCCCTCGGCCATCGGGTCTTCGATGGAAACGATGGGGTATTTTTTGACCAGCGCTTCATAGTACTTAAGCAGGGTGCCGCAATCGAAATTCTTGCCCTCGCCTTCCATGAGGTATTTGCCGTCATGGTAGAATTCGCTGGCGGCGACGTCGAGCGCGAGCGCGACATCTTCGCCGGGCCGG
>CAZBUX010000313.1:0-1700 GCA_964495185.1 uncultured Rickettsiales bacterium
TATCCCTCTCACCATGAGAGGGAATGGCTGTTTAGCCGAAAGAGCGAGGGTTTGCAAGGGGTTTTTACCCATTAATGTCCCTCTCCCGCTTGCGGGGGAGGCTTAGGGAAGGGGGCGCGGCTCAGGTAGAGAGATTTCGCCCCATTGGCGCCTGCTCCCGGCTCTTTTCCAGCCGTTGGCGGTAGCCTTTGAGGTAGTCGGCCTTGATGTTCTCGACATCGCTTCTCGCGCCGAGATTATTGGCTATTTTCCCCGATATGCCGTTATTGGCGATGGTGGCTTTCGCCGGGTCGAGGCCGATGTCGCGCAGGGTTTCTTCCAGCCCTGCGCCTTTGAAGTGTGCTTCCAGCTCTTTCGTGAGCTCTCTTTTCAGGTCTTCAGGTACGCCGCCTTCCTTGAAGAAACGGTCGCGGATTTCATGGATTTTAAGCACGAACGCTTCGACCTGTTCGGGCTTCACGTTTTCGAACCACGGTTTCAGCACGCCGATAGCATAGGTTTCGAGCAACTCGGGGTCGTAGGAGCGGTTGCCCACGGCCTCCTTGATGATCATATTGAGCATTCCCGGCGGGCCGAAGGGGAACAGTGTCGAGTTGTTCGACCAGTATTTGCCGAGGATAGGCAGCGACACTTTCCGGCCCGAAGCCATCGAGAAGCGCGTGCCCAGATTGGTGGAGTAATTCATGAACGGCAGCATGGGCAGGCCCGACGGGTAGCCGAAAAGCGACGTCACCGCGGCGGTGTAGCTCCACGGTTTGGCCTGTGCCTCGGTTGCCTTATCTTCCACTTCGTCGAGGTAACGGGCGCGCTTAAGGTCGTGGTGGCGTTTTTCGAAAAAGATTTTACTGCCTTCCACCACGGCAAGTCCGCCGATGATGCCCGGCACCGCCCAGCGCAGTATCTGCATCCATTTCTGGTTCGGATGGTCGCTGTGCTGGTCGAACGGCATGGCTTTGTAGAGTTTACGCAGCGGGCGCAGGACGTCTTTTTCATGCAGGGTGCTGCCGTCGAATTTCACGCCGGTGAGTGTTCCCATGACGGTGTCGCCGAGCCAGCTTCCCACCGTAAGCCCGATGGCGCAATGGACGCGGTGCATCCCGATGGCGGCGTTGAGCATGCCGGTGATGCCTTCGGCGGTGTCGAGTACCCGGTCGTTGAGGAAACCGCGATGTTTCTTGGAATGGACGTGGTGTTTCTTCGCACCCGGCTGAGCCGAGACGCGCTGGCTGAAGCTGGTTGCTGGGGCAGTGTCGTGGTTGCCGTTGCCATTGCCATTGCTGTCGAGGTCGGCCATGACAGGGTCTTTAGCGGTGGAGACGGCATAAAGCGTGCCGGCGCCGACGCCCATGAATCCCGCAGCGGCAAGCCTTCGCGTGGCCGTGCCGGTATCCTTGACCGGCTTGGGCGT
Organism: uncultured Rickettsiales bacterium; assembly: GCA_964495185.1. Taxonomy (GTDB): domain Bacteria; phylum Pseudomonadota; class Alphaproteobacteria; order Rickettsiales; family SXRF01; genus CAZBUX01. The sequence continues at coordinate 1,409 of CAZBUX010000313.1, forward strand.
GAACTTGATGTGCGCCAGTTCGGGGTGGCGCGCTTCCATGCTTTCGCGCAGGAATTCCTTCGCTTCGTTCATCTTGTCCGACATACCCTTGCCGGTGAACGTTCCGAAGAAATCGCCGACGAGGCGAGAGATGGTGGTGACGAAACCCATGTCGCCGATATCGGCGGTGCGCGGGTCGAGCCCTATTTTGATGAAGTTTTTTTCAAGGTTTTTTCCGTCATCGCCTTTCAGCATCGTCAGCAGCGCGTCTTCGATCCCCGCAATTTTGTCGGGCTTATCCATCGCGGTTACG
>CAZBUX010000314.1:0-1680 GCA_964495185.1 uncultured Rickettsiales bacterium
TATATTTGACCGCGTTGGTGATGAGATTGCGGAACACTTCCGTGATGCGCGTTTTGTCGCAGACGATTTCGGGCAGGGGGCGGGGGATGAGGATGACGGCGTTCTCTTCCTTCAGTGTCGCTTCCATCATCACCTCTATATCGCGGATCATGGCGTTTACGTCTGCCTGCCGGATCGCCAGCGCCTGCCGTCCGAGGCGGGAGAAATAAAGCAGGTCGTTGACCAGATGTTCCATGCGCTGGCACAAATACCCCAGCCGCGACAGGCGCTCCATGCCGCTGGCGTCAAGCTTGTCATGGTAATCCTCCTGCAGGAACCGGGCGTTGTTGAACAGTCCGCGCAACGGTTCTTTCAGGTCATGCGAAGCGATATAGGCGAAATCGTCAAGTTCCTGGTTGCTGCGCTCCAGTTCCTGCATATAGCGGTTGCGCTGGTCTTCGGATTCCTTATGGGCGGTGACGTCGTTGAGCGAGCCGATGAACTCGCGCACGGTGCCGTCGGGCGACAACAGCGCCACGCCGCGCACGGCGACGTGCAGGTAGCGTCCGTCATAGGCGCGCAGCCGGTAATCCATCGTGAAATTCTTTTTCTGCGCCATGGCTTCTTCCCAGATTTTCAGCACGCGCTGCCGGTCGTCGGGATGCACCACTTCCAGCCAGCCGAAGGTGGCGATATTCGCTGCGTCCTGCCCGGTGGTGGCTTCCCACCATTGGCTAAGCGGTGATTTCAGGTCGATGGCGCCTTCCTTCCATACCCATATGATCTGGGCGCTGGCTTCGACCAGCGCCCGGTAGCGCTCCTGGCTCTCGCGGATTTCCCGCTCGGCTTCCTTGCGTGCCGTGATGTCGCGGATGATGCCGGAGAAATGCCGCCTGCCGTCGAGCTGGAAGGAGCTGACCGAAAGATCCATCGGGAACACCGTGCCGTCCTTGCGCTTCGCCCGCACTTCGCGCCCGGCGGTGCCGATGATTTTGGCGTCGCCGGTGGTGACGTAGTGGCGCAGGTAGCCGTCATGCTCGCTGTGGTAGGGCTCGGGCATGAGCATGTTGAGATTGCGTCCGATGACTTCCTGTATTTTATAGCCGAAGATGCGTTCGCATGCGGGATTGAACGTTTCGATATGGCCCTGTTCGTCGATGGTGATCAGTCCGTCGAGCACGTTATCGACTACCGCGCGCAGATGCGAGCGGCCGCTCTCCCTGCTTTCCTCGACCATGAGCGCGAGTTTCTGGTTGGCGTCGCGCAGTTCCGCGTTCACGGCGGCGAGCTGCGACGGGCTTGGCAACATAAGCGCTTGCGGTATCAGCTTCACGGTGACGAAGAAGGTGGCGATGGAGGCGATGGCGGTCAGCGCCTTGATGACGCCGTCGATGGCGTAGTCCGGGTTCCACAGCGTCCATATGCCCATCAGGTGCGACGTGCCGCACAGCATGATGAACGCGCCGAAAAGCAGGAACACGCGCTGGAACGGCATATCCTTGCGTTTGCGAATGAAATACACCAGCGCCACGGGGATGGAGAAATACGCCGCCGCGATGGCGGAATCGGCTACCACGTGCAGCCACAGAATGCCCGGCTGCCAGAAGAAGCAATGCCCATGCGGCATGAAATCGTCGGAATTAAAAAACTCGGCAATCTGAGGGAGCATGGTAGAGCCCTTTTAAATTTAGCCTGAATCTT
>CAZBUX010000315.1:0-1668 GCA_964495185.1 uncultured Rickettsiales bacterium
GACGGTGCCGGAGGCGCTGCGCCCGTATATGGGCGGCATCGCGCGCATCGCGCTTACGGCGGAAGGCGACCCGTCGCTGGAAAATATCGTGGAAACCTTCGTCAAATCGCATATCAGCCATCTGGAAAACCCGGAATCGGCGCTGGATAAGATCATCGACCTGCTGCGGCGCATCCCGGTATGACCGCGCGCATTCTCGTCACCAACGACGACGGCATCGCCGCTCCCGGCCTCGAAGTGCTGGAGCGCATCGCGCGCGCGCTTTCCAAGGACGTATGGGTGGTAGCGCCCGAGCAGGAGCAGAGCGGGGCGGGGCATTCGCTGTCGCTGCATCTGCCGGTGCGCGTGCGGCCTATCGAAGCCAAGCGTTATGCCGTGAGCGGTACGCCGACCGATTGCGTGCTGCTGGCGCTGCGCCAGATCATCCCGATCGCCAAAAAACCGGTGACTCTGGTGCTTTCGGGCATCAACCGCGGCTCGAACGTGGGCGACGACGTGACCTATTCCGGCACCATCGCCGCCGCCATGGAGGGCACCAATCTCGACGTGCCGTCCATCGCGCTGTCGCAGCTTTATGACGACGCCGAGAAAGTGCCCTATGCCACCGCCGCGCATTACGCGCCGCCGCTGATTAAGAAACTACTGAAAGCGGGCTGGCCGAAAAACACGCTGATCAATTTGAATTTCCCCAATTGCACGGTGTCGAAAGTCAAAGGCGTGCGCGTCTGCCCGCAGGGAAAACGGCTGGTGAACGTGATGCTGTCGGAGCGCGTCGATCCCAAGGGCAGGCCGTATTTCTGGCTCGGCGGCGACCGCGAGAATAAATCTGACCGGCCCGGCGTGGATATCGAACTGCTTGAGAAAGGCTACATCACCGTCACGCCGCTCTGCCTCGACCTTACCGATTACAAGGCGATGGATAAGATTCAGGAGCTCAACAGCGAGCGTTGATTAAACGTATCTTAACTTTTTCCCGTTATCAGGAATGAGTGAGTTCCATACAGCAGCAACGTACTCCGTTTCATCATGTCCCCAAGCAGCCTGCGGGTGAGGGAGAACTTCCCAAACGCCTGCGCCTGCTGATGGCGCTGCGCACTTTAGGTATCACCGATACCAACGTACTTTCCGCTATTGAAAACACCCCGCGCGAGATGTTCGTGGAAGAGGCGTTCCGCGAGCATGCCTATGACGATACTGCGCTGCCTATCGCCAGCGGGCAGACGATCAGCCAGCCGAGCGTGGTGGCGTGGATGACGTGGGCGCTGGAGATAAAACCCAATATGCGCGTGCTGGAAATCGGCACCGGCTCGGGCTACCAGGCGGCGATACTGGCGCGGCTGGCCCGGCGGGTCTACACCGTCGAGCGTCATAAGGAATTGCTGGCGCAGGCGGAATCGCGTTTCCTGCAACTCAAACTGACCAACATCGTCACTAAATGCGGCGACGGCTCGCGCGGATGGAAAGAAGCCTCGCCCTTCGAACGCATCATGATCACCGCCGCCGCCGATAAAATCCCCGCGATGCTGCTTGAACAGCTTTCCCCCGGTGGCGTCATGGTCGTGCCGGTGGGCAGCAACGTCGCCGACCAGATTCTGCTTAGAATCCGAAAACTTGAAGACGGAACCATCACCACGCAGCACTTAATGAACGTCCGTTTCATGCCGCTGG
>CAZBUX010000316.1:0-1666 GCA_964495185.1 uncultured Rickettsiales bacterium
CGCCGACGCCGGTGGCCGCGCCCTGAAACGGTTCGATGTAGGAGGGGTGGTTGTGCGATTCCATTTTGAAAATGGCGGCCTGCCCGTCGCCGATATCGATGACGCCCGCGTTCTCGCCGGGGCCGCAGATGACCCATGGCGCTTCCGTGGGCAGTTTTTTCAGATGGATGCGGGTGGATTTGTACGAGCAGTGCTCGCTCCACATCACCGAGAAGATGCCCAGCTCGATCAGGTTCGGTTCGCGCCCGAGGATATTCAGGATGCGCTCGTACTCCTCCGGCGAAAGCCCGTGCTGGGAGACGATTTCAGGGGTGATGGCGGAGGCAGGTGCTGCGGCGTGTTTATGCATGTGGACTTGTTAGCAAGCCCGCGTGCGGTTGACAATGGTTTTTGCTATTGGTGGCGGCCCCAGGGGGCGTGCTGGGAGGGGGCGCGCTGCGCAGTCCGTTCCTTATGCTGCTCGACAAATGACTTTTTGCCCTCAGCTTCCTGTGGCTCGGCGTTGAACCGGCCATGAGCACCCCATTGCGATTCGCTGGAGTCAAGGTTGCCGTTGGGGACGGGCGCGGGCTTTTCAGGGGCTGACATAGGCGGTTTCCTGCCGGGATAAGGTTATGGCTGCCAGCATAGCATGCGGCGCTAATTTATCGATAGTTATTAACGATTATGCGGTTGCGGCGGGAAGGGGCTGCCTTGCCTGCGGCATATGCCCGAACAGGCGCATCAGCATGAAGATGCCCGCGAGCGTCGCCACGTAGGCGATGAGCTGCATGCCGGTGGGACGGGCGGTGTATCCGATCAGCGTGTGCAGCGTCTTGCCGGCAAGCCCGCCGTCGGCGATGAGCCACGAGCTGTCCCATACCGCTTCGCTGAGCGCGGTAACGACCTGCGCCTGCTCAAGCAGGGCTACGATCTGGGCGGCCATGCCTGCGGCGAGCAGGGCGATGAGCCAGCCGGTCACGGCAAAGAGGTGGCGGTTCGGGATTTTAAGCAGTCCAAGATAGGTCAGGGTGCCGAGCGCCGCACCAAACAGCAGCCCCAGACCGCCGCCCAGTCCCATCATGAATACGCTTTCGCCGCCGGAAAGAGCGATGCCGTAAAGGAACAGCACTATTTCCGACCCTTCACGCAGAACGGCAACGCCGATAACAACCGCGAGCGCGGCGAGGGAGCGGCGGCCATGAGCCACGGCCTCGCCGACGTTTTTCATATGCAGGGCTATTTCGCGTCCGTGCCGCGCCATCCATACGTTATGCCAGGTGAGCATTCCTACCGCGATGGCGAGGATACCGGCATTGAAAAGCTCCTGCCCCACACCTTCCATCGCTTCGCTGATCTGCGTGGCAAACAGGGCTACGATGCAGGCGCCGGCGACGCCACCGGCCAGACCGTAGCATACCCACAAGCCGCGGTTACGTACGCCGCGCGTGGCTGCCATTACGATGCCGACGATTAGTCCGGCTTCAATGACTTCGCGGAAAACAATAAGGAAAGTGGCTAACATACAAACTATATATCGCGATCAGGGGCGTTTATGCGGAAAGGATACCGGGTGCGATCATCACTTCGCGACGATCTTTCCCTGGGCGGTGGCTTCGTTGAACTCGCCGAAAAACTTATATTCGCCCGCTTTCACCGGCCCGACGAAAATAGCGGCCTCGCTGTT
>CAZBUX010000317.1:0-1640 GCA_964495185.1 uncultured Rickettsiales bacterium
CGCCGAGCTTGCCCTTGATGCCGCCTTTATACGCTTCCCACCATGATTCATGGTAATACGGGCCTTCGTCCGTTTCGGGACGCCCGTCGCGCATGGCTTTTCTCAGTTCTGACTGTTCTTCGCTATCCATTTGTATAAAATCGACGGAATGTTATAGCTTAATACTACCCCATTTCGGGGGCCATGAAAGTGAAACTTTTGTGACAAGCGTTTTGGCAAAATAAGGAAAATCAGCATGATCGGAAGGCTAAACCACGTTGCAATCGCGGTTCCCGACCTCGAAGCGGCAACCGCCACCTACCGGGACGTCCTCGGCGGGCAGGTCTCCGCCCCGCAGGCGGTGCCCGAGCACGGGGTCACGGTGGTATTCGTGAACCTCCCCAACACCAAGATCGAGCTTCTGCACCCGCTGGGCGAAAAATCCCCCATCGCCCCGTTTCTGGCTAAAAACCCCTCCGGCGGTATCCATCATGTTTGCTATGAAGTGGCTGATATTTTCGAAGCCCGCGACCGCATGGTCAAATCCGGCATGCGCGTGCTGGGCGACGGCGAACCCAAAATCGGCGCCCACGGTAAACCCGTGCTGTTCCTTCATCCCAAGGATTTCTGCGGCACGCTGGTGGAACTGGAACAGGTCTAGATGTCCTTATCCTTCGCCGCCTTCACCTTCCTCAATGCGTGGTGCCTGTCCTTATTCATGGTCGCCCCGTTTTTCGTAACCGCGGCCAAGTCTTCGCAAAAGGAAGATTATGCTGCCGCGCCCGCGCCCATGCCGTGGCGGCGCATCATACGCATCAACACGCTGGTGGCGCTCGTCATCACCGCCGGGCTTGCCTTGCTCATAAAAAGCGGCATTATCCCGATACGCCACACATTTTAACCCAAAGGACACTCCATGCGCCTCTCCCAGTACTTCCTGCCCGTCATCCGCGAGAATCCCTCCGAGGCGCAGATCGTTTCGCACCGGCTGATGCTGCGCGCGGGCATGGTGCGCCAGCTTTCCGCCGGTATCTATAACTGGCTGCCGCTCGGCCTTCGCGTCCTTCGCAACATCGAAAACATCGTCCGCGAGGAAATGGATAAATCCGGCGCGCTGGAAGTGCTGATGCCCACGCTCCAGCCCACCGAACTCTGGAAAGAATCCGGCCGCTACGACGTCATGGGCAAGGAACTCCTCAAATTCCCCGACCGCGCCGAGCGCGAGCTGCTCTACAGCCCCACCTGCGAGGAAGTCATCACCGACATCGTGCGCAATAATATTAAAAGCTACCGCGACCTGCCGCGCAACCTCTACCAGATCCAGTGGAAATTCCGCGACGAGATCCGCCCGCGCTTCGGCGTCATGCGTGGCCGCGAATTCCTCATGAAAGACTGCTATTCCTTTGACGTCGACCTCGAAGGCGCCAAGCGCCATTACAACCTCATGTACGACACCTACCTGCGCATCTTCGCGCGTATGGGCCTCACCGCCGTTCCGGTCCGCGCCGATTCCGGCGCCATCGGCGGCGATTTGTCGCATGAATTCCAGGTCATCGCCGAAACCGGCGAGAGTGCCATTTTCTACGACGCACAGTTCGACGACATCCGCACCGGCAAGCTCAAGCTTTCCACCGAGGAAATGCGCGGCCTCTACGCGGCAA
>CAZBUX010000318.1:0-302 GCA_964495185.1 uncultured Rickettsiales bacterium
GCCGCTTTCTCGGCGAGGATGACGGGGTCAGCGGGGGAATGGAAATGAATTTCGACAGCGGCGCGAAGCTTGCCGGCTTTATCACAGCCACCGAACGGGACGAGCCGGATGTATTCGGTGGCGATACGCATCTGTACGGCGGACTGCGCCTGTCGCTCCCGATAGGGGGAATGAAATACGTGCCGGATGGCAGTGAAATTCGTGTCAAAGCCGGGCCGATCGGCCGCGATAGCGCGCAGGAGCTGGATAAGCCCCTGCCGCTGTATAACGTTACTGAACCAATGTCATACCGCCGCCTCGCC
>CAZBUX010000318.1:312-1621 GCA_964495185.1 uncultured Rickettsiales bacterium
CCCGAAGCTGGACGGAGGTTCTGAACTAGATTTACCATCAAGCCCGCCGTGGAATTTTTCTTCAGCGAGACGGTCGGCAGCTTCGCCGGGGTTCAAATGGTTGTCGCGCGCATAATCGAGCGTTTCGGTGACGTTGCGGCCGACACTTTCGACATGGTCGATCATGCGTTCGCGGGTAATGTCGAAATCCATCGGGTTGTACGCCGACTTGCGGAAATATTCGTAACCGACGCATACCACGCCGCCAGCATTAATGACATAGTCAGGCACATAGAGAACACCCTGTTCGGCCAGCATCTGGTCGTGATGCGGCTGCAGGAGCTGATTGTTCGCCGCGCCGCCGATGATCGTCGCCTGAATCTGCGGAATGGTTTTGTCGTTGAGGACGCCGCCCATCGCGCACGGCGCGAAGATGTCGGCATCGACGGCATAGATCTCTTCAGGACGAACAATCTCGACCTTGCCGAGGGCGTCCTTCGCCGCTTGCAGACGGTGTTCGTCGATATCGCAGATATAAAGCTTCACATCGTCCTGTTTGAGCAGCTTGCACAGTTCGAGGCCGACGGCGCCCGCACCCTGAATGGCGACGCTTTTTCCCTTCAGACTGTCTTCGTTATGACGGAAACGCACCGCGGCCTGAAGCCCGCGATACACGCCCAGCGCCGTGAGCGGCGACGGGTTGCCGCCGAGCTCGCCAAAACCCTTGCCCGCGAGCATTTCCGGCGGCAGGCCGGTCACATGTTCGGTGAAGCGCGCAATGGCCACCATGTCTTCTTCGCCGGTGCCGCTGTCTTCGGCGGTGACGTAATCGCCATCGAAGGTTTCGACGGCCTGGCCGACCATCTCCATCAATTCTTCGGTTTTATCCTTGTACGGGTTGCCGATAATGACGCCTTTGCCGCCGCCGAGCGGCAGGCCCGCCACGGCGTTCTTGTAGGTCATGCCGCGCGACAGGCGCAGGACATCGTTGATCGCTTCGCGTTCATTGGCATAGGCACGCATACGCAGACCGCCGAGCGCGGGGCCGAGATTGGTGTTGTGAACCGCAATGTAAGCGGTCACGCCTTCGGTCAGATCGAATTTACGCACCGTTTCATGATGATCGAACGATTCAAACGTACCCAGCAGGTCTTCACCCAGATCTTCGTACTGCATAACCTTTTATTCCTTATGATTTTTCTGCGCCCCGGTTGTATCGGATCATCCCCCGCCCGTCCACCTTTTAGGCCAAAAAAAGAGCCGCCCGAAGGCGGCTTAGTCGTATGGGTACCAGATCGGTTAAGCTTTAGTCCAAGTTAGAAAGTCGTCC
>CAZBUX010000319.1:0-1617 GCA_964495185.1 uncultured Rickettsiales bacterium
AGGCAACAAGCCTGCGCGACCGGAACCGGCAGACGCAAGTGTTTTTCGTGTGAAAGCGCGCAATACGCTCAGGGGCGGGTATTATTAAGCTGGTCTTTATCCTTCGGCACGTCGCTAAGATGCAGCTCCCGTTCTTGCGGATTATGCTTATGCGCGGCATGGATGCCGGCTTTGAGCATCCAGTAGGGCACGGCGAGGCCGAGGCCTATGAGGATTATGGTATAGACTACATGGCTGCCGGTGGAGGTTTCCGCCATAGGCAGCACGTACACCAGCAGATGCATGACGCCGTAACCGACCGCGGGAATCGCGGCCGCGAACACTATCCACCATAAATACCGATTCTTTTCCATTCCAGAAGCATAGGCCATGACGTGTAAATTGTGGGGCGTCTTATATCGCAGCTTTTACAAAAAGCGCATAAACAGGCGTTAGCGTATCCGGATTTTCTCGATGGTACGAAGCCCGCCGAGACCTAGCATGCCCATCAGCACCGTCGATAGTTCCTGCATGTCGAAGGCGGGCAGCTTCACCTCGCCCCCGGCATTGGCGATGGCAAAGGCCAGAAGCGGCTGGAGAACAAAATGGTAGGCGAAGGCGATGCCGCACACCCAGCCGATGAACGGCCGCCACCCCGCGACGAATAAATTCGGATGCGAGGCTTCCTGCTGGTTGATGGCGGTCTGCGACTGATCGGCGGCGAGCGCCAGCCTGAATTCCTCAAGCTCGCCCGCGCGCTCGGCGCGCACCAGCTCACGCTTGGCCTTCTCGCGCGCTTCAGGGTCGGGGATCAGCTTATCCAGAAGCGCGGCAATCGGTTCGATCAGTAATGTCCATGTCATGCAGCAAGGAAAGCATGAGAAACACTGGCCCGGAAGGGGAGAATTACTGGTGCTCGCGGGTGCGGACGAACTGGATTTTGGGCCAGTCCTGCTCGGTGCGGGTGAGGTGCCACGCGTTGGGGGCGAGGTAGGCGAGCGCGCCGGTAGCATCTTCGGCGGTATTGTACTTGTTCCTGTCGCGGAACGATTCCAGCTCTTTTTTATCGTCGGATTTCAGCCAGCGCGCGGTGGTAAACGGCACCGATTCGAAGCTGCCCTTCACGCCGTATTCGCTGGCCAAACGCGAGGCGATGACGTCGAACTGCAATTGCCCGACCACGCCGATCACCCAGTTTGAGCCGTCCAGCGGCTTGAAAATCTGGGACGCGCCTTCTTCGGCGAGCTGTTCGAGCGCGGCTTTGAGCTGCTTGGATTTGAGCGGGTCGTCCAGGTGTACGCGCTGGAACAGCTCTGGCGCGAAGCTTGGAATGCCGGTGAAATAGAGTTTTTCGCCTTCGGTGAGCGCGTCGCCGATGCGCAGATTCCCGTGTCCGGGAATGCCGAGGATATCGCCCGGCCACGCCTCTTCTGCCAGCTCGCGTTCACGGGCGAGGAACAGCACGGGGTTGTTAAGCGCGATGGTTTTGCCGGTGCGCACGTGTTGTACCTTCATGCCGCGCGTGTATTTGCCCGAGCAGATGCGCACGAACGCGATGCGGTCGCGGTGGTTCTTATCCATGTTCGCCTGTATCTTGAACACGAAGCCGGTGAATTTCGGCTCGTCCGGCGAGACGGC
>CAZBUX010000320.1:0-1614 GCA_964495185.1 uncultured Rickettsiales bacterium
TTTCGTCATGGGCGAAGGCGCGGGCGTGGTCGTGCTGGAAGAATACGAGCACGCCAAAAAACGCGGCGCGAAAATCTACGGCGAAGTCGTCGGCTACGGTCTGTCCGGCGACGCCTACCACATCACCGCCCCCTCGCCGGAAGGCGATGGAGGTTTCCGCTCGATGAAAGCCGCGCTCGCGCGTGCGAACCTGAATCCTTCCGACATCGATTACGTCAACGCCCACGGCACCTCCACCCCGCTTGGCGACGAGATCGAGCTTGGCGCCATCAAGCGTCTGTTCGGCGACGCGGCTTACAAGCTTTCCATGTCGTCCACCAAATCGGCCATCGGCCATCTGCTGGGTGCAGCCGGCGCGGTGGAAGCGATCTTCTCGATCCTTGCCATCCATCACAACGTCGCGCCGCCCACGCTCAACCTCGACGATCCGTCCGACGGCTGCGATATCGACCTCGTGCCCCACACCGCCAAGAAGCGCACCATCAACGCCGCGCTTTCCAATTCCTTCGGTTTCGGCGGCACCAACGCTTCCTTAGTATTTAAACGGGTGTAATGACGCGGCCCCGCCTCATGCACAGGCTGTTGCTTGGCATGGGAGGTGTGGCGTTCCTGTCGCTGCTTGTCGTCCTCTATGGATTCCATTACTACAATTCACCCGGCCCGCTGGCCGAGGAAAAAAACGTGCTGTTCAAAAAAGGCACCGGCTTCCAGCAGATCGTCGACGACATGGAGGAGGCGGGCGTTATCCGGCACGGTCTCGTGTTCAAGATCATCGCTGTCATCACTGGCGATGCGCGCCGCTTCAAGGCAGGCGAATACCGCTTCACCGCTTTCACCCCTCCGCGCCTGATCATGGACATGATCGGCTCGGGCAACGTGGTAGTGCGCCGCCTGACCGTCGCGGAAGGATTAACCGTGCGTCAGATAACGGAAATGCTTGCGAAGGAACCGTTGCTCGAAGGCGAGATCACCGGTTCGTTCAGCGAAGGAAGCCTGCTGCCGGAGACGTATCATTATACCTACGGCGACTCAAGGCAGGCATTGATCGGGCGCATGCAGGACGGCATGAAGCAGACGCTTGCAGAGCTCTGGGAAAAACGCGCGAAAGACCTGCCCATAACCACGCCCGAGCAGGCGCTGGTGCTGGCCTCGATCGTGGAAAAGGAAACGGGGGTGGACAACGAGCGCGGCAAGGTCGCGTCGGTATTCATCAACCGGCTGAGAAAAGGCATGAAGCTGCAATCCGACCCGACCGTGATTTACGGCATCGAAAAGGAAATGGGGCCGCTTGGCCGCCCGCTTCTGGGCAGCGACCTGAAGCACGGCTCTCCTTATAATACCTACATGATCTCAGGCCTTCCGCCTGCCGCCATCGCCAACCCCGGCCGCGCCGCGCTGGAAGCGGTGCTGAATCCGCCCGAAACCAGCTACCTCTATTTCGTCGCCACCGGCACCGGCGGGCATAACTTTTCCGGCAACCTTGCCGGGCATAACGATAATGTACGCCAGTACCGCAAAGTGCAGGCAGAGAAGAAGCAGGAAAAGAAGCAGTAGTTTCCCGTCATTGCGAGCCGAAGGCGAAGCAATCCAGTGTGCCGCATCTGCGGCACGGAT
>CAZBUX010000321.1:0-1613 GCA_964495185.1 uncultured Rickettsiales bacterium
GCCTCGATCTCGTCATCCTCCAGGATGACGTAGTCGTCCTCCCCGCGCGGATAGCCCTTCACCTCATCGTCCTCGTGCACCGCTTTACCGGTTACGGCATCGACATAACGGCTGACGACGGGGTTGCCCGTCCGGCTGTTCAGCGTGCGGAAGCGAACCTTCTCCTCTTGCGAGATCACCGGTGACATCGCCACAGGACAGGTTACCAGCGACAGTTTCAGATAACCCTTCCAGAACGATCGCGACGCCATCAGCCCTTCCTCCCGATCGGCAGGTACGAGGACAAGACGAAGCGCCCGGCGCGCAACAGCGCGGCCACCGCCTCGATAGGCCGCCCCTTGTTGTCCACGGGCAACCTCCACCACCTCGCCTTCAAGCGTTAATGCGCCATCGATCAATCGGTTCCCGGAACAATCGAGGGGCCATGACGGTTCGGGTGTAAAATGGCGGATCATGGCTGGAGGACGAAACCGCAAGAGACACAATCGAATCCAGCGCTACGCCGAAACGTGGCAAATGAGGCTGTGATGAAACAACCGGAAACGCTTCACTTCCCGGCAAGTGAATGGGTGCCGAACCACCCCTTCCTTCCAGTGCTGGTCTATCGGCAGATTTTCGAACTGCGCGAGAGGGACCGCGCCCACGTCTTCGAACGGTTGTTTTCGGATTCAGGCTGGCAGGGGCTCTGGCGCAACGGCATCTTCGCCTACCAGCACTATCATGTCGGTGCGCATGAGGTGATGGGCATTGCGGAGGGCAAGGCGGAACTCCTGATCGGAGGACCGGGCGGCACCAGTCTCGACGTCACCGCCGGAGATTGCCTGGTGCTTCCGGCCGGTACGGGCCATAGACGCATTTCCGCCAGCGCCGATTTCCTCGTGATCGGCGGATACCCGCCCGGCCAGCACGCCGATATCGAGACGGCAGCCGCAACGCCGGGAGAGCTGAAGATCATCGCCAGCCTCCCCATCCCGAAAAACGATCCGCTCTACGGCGCTGCCGGCCCGCTCGTTGCCCTCTGGCGCGAGGGCGGCGGACGCTAAGGCATTTCCAGTCGAAGCGGCATCGCTTCGACGTCGGATAATGCGGCAAAAACAAACCCTTGGAGCATCGATCAACGCGATACCCGCGCACGGTCATCGACGACTTCGCCGAGGCACTTGCCGCTATTCTTACGCGCTATCTCCCAAGGAGGCATCGTGGAAGGGCACCGAACGGATCGCCGGGGCGGGGCGGCGCGGCTTCACGGACAGCCTCCCCGGCTTCCCCGGACAGCTTCGCATGAAGTTTTTACGCTCTTGAAGAAATGAAATAGATCAATCCGCCGAATCCATGGCTATGCTGGCACTGTACCAAACTCTGGTGGCGAAGCCTTTCTGGAGAGCAGCATGGACAATGCAGGTCATGGCCGGCGGATAACCGGTGCCCTTGTGCTTCTCGGTCTGACGCTTGCACCCGCGGCGGCCCGCGCCGAGGATCCCATGCTTCTGATCGACGAAGCGGGGCTGAACGTGCGCATGCATCTCCAGGCCGGCGTGAATGTCGTGGCCGAGCAGAACCTCTTCTGGAATTTCGCCGACACGTTCGCGCCGACGGCCGGGTTCGACAGCGAC
>CAZBUX010000322.1:0-1604 GCA_964495185.1 uncultured Rickettsiales bacterium
AGGATGTTGGACGTGTCCACCTGCAGGAATTCCTGCTGAGGATGTTTACGACCACCCTGCGGAGGAACCGAAGCCACCGTGCCTTCCATGATTTTGAGCAACGCCTGCTGCACACCCTCGCCCGACACGTCACGCGTGATGGACGGGTTATCGGACTTGCGGGAGATTTTATCCACTTCATCGATGTAGACAATGCCGCGCTGCGCACGCTCGACGTTGTAATCCGCCGCTTGCAAGAGGCGCAGGATGATGTTTTCCACGTCTTCACCGACATACCCGGCTTCTGTCAGGGTCGTGGCGTCCGCCATGGTGAATGGCACATCCAGGATGCGCGCCAGAGTCTGCGCAAGCAAAGTCTTACCGCTGCCGGTCGGCCCGATCAGCAGGATGTTGGATTTCGCCAGTTCCACATCGCTGTTCTTTTCGAGCAGCGAAATACGCTTGTAATGGTTATGTACGGCGACAGAGAGAATCTTTTTGGCCTTCTCCTGCCCGATGACATAATCATCCAGCACCTTGCGGATTTCCGCAGGCTTGGCGATTTCCTCGCCTTCGCGGGAAAGCACCCCTTTGTCCGCCGCACGGATAATATCCATGCAGAGCACCACGCATTCATCGCAGATGAATACGGTTGGGCCTGCAATGAGCTTGCGCACTTCATGCTCGCTCTTGCCGCAGAAAGAACAGTAACGTGTATTTTTCGACTCGCGTCCGCCGGTTTTGGTCACTTAATACTCCAGTACATGATCTGTTTTGTCATAGTAGGAAATAGTGGCTTTGGCCGCTCATGACAAGGGTGAGCGTTCAAAGCGCTTATTTCGGTTTCTTCATTTCCTCGTCCGCCGCAGCAAGGCCGCGGGAATCTACCACTTCGTCGATCAGGCCGAATTCCTTGGCGGCTTCCGCTGTCATGAAATTATCGCGCTCCATGTTTTTCTCGATCACGGACAGCTTCTGGCCGGTATGCTTCACATAGATCTGGTTCAGGCGCGCACGCAGCGAAAGGATTTCGCGCGCATGGATTTCAATATCCGTCGCCTGCCCCTGGAACCCGCCGGATGGCTGGTGAATCATAATCCGGGAGTTCGGCAGGGAAAAACGCTGGCCGGTGGCGCCGGCGGTCAGAAGAAGCGACCCCATGGATGCCGCCTGCCCGATGCAGAGCGTGGATACGCGCGGCTTGATATACTGCATCGTGTCGTAAATCGAGAGGCCGGAGGTCACCACGCCACCGGGCGAGTTGATGTACATGGAAATTTCCTTATCGGGATTTTCCGCTTCCAGAAACAGAAGCTGCGCCACGGCAAGCGTCGCCATATAATCGTTTACCGGCCCGACCAGGAAAATAATGCGCTCTTTGAGCAGGCGGGAGTAAATGTCATACGAACGCTCCCCCCGGCTGGTCTGCTCAATGACCATCGGGACAAGGGTGCTCATGTAGGTATCAACAATATCGGCCATTCCAACGTTCCTTTGTGTGTAGTAGAGGCTTTGTTTTAGAGGCTAATGGTTAAGGTTTCGTTAGTCCCCGCTTGCGGCTTTCTTGCGCGGCGCCTTAGCCTTAGCGGGCTTTTCTTCGGCAGCGGCCTCGGAGGCCTCGGCTT
>CAZBUX010000323.1:0-1598 GCA_964495185.1 uncultured Rickettsiales bacterium
GTTCCTGTTACAGGCGAAACAAGGCGTAGCCTACGCCCCGGCGGTCAGTGAAGAAAAACTCACCGAACTTACCAGCCGCATCGAACAGATCGAAGCCAAGCTCAAAACGCTGGAAGATATCACCACCGCCCTGCCTAAGGCGGATGAAACCGGTGCGATATCGGCCGACGTGGAAAGCAGGCTCGCGGCATTGCAGGCCAGGCTCGACGAACTGCCGCAAGCCGCTCCCGACGACGAGGAAAGCGACGCCCGTATCGTCCATCTGCAGGAAAAATTGCGCGCACAGCAGGACGCGATGCAGGACATGCAGTTGCGCATGGATTCGCTGGCGGCCCGCGGCACGCCGCAAGTGGCCGTCGTCACCGCATGGGGACAATTGCAAAGCGCCATCGCACGCGGCGAACCTTATGTTTCCGAACTGCAACGCTTCAAAGCCATCGTGGCCGAGCGCAACTCTCTGAACCCGTTTCTAGCCTCGCTTGAGCTTCATGCCGAAAAAGGCGTCACCACTGCCGCCAGCCTGCAAAAAGCGTTTGATGCCGTCGCACGGCAGGCGCTTTCGCCGGGTGTAAAACCCGATTCGCTGGCAGGCAACCTGAAATCGCTGGTACGTATCCGCAAGGTCGGCGCGCAACAGGCCGGCACCGACGACGAATCCATCATCGCCCGCACCGAAGCGCTGGTTGCGGATAAGAAACTTGCCGCCGCGCTTAAGGAGCTCGAACGCCTCTCTCCGCCTGCCGCCACCGCTTTCGCCCCATGGGTCGCAAACGCGCAAATACGCATGCAGATCGACGACGTCGCCGATGCGCTGCAGGTAGCCCTGCTGAAAAATGAGCCGGAACCCGAAGTGAAACCCGTGGCTAAGGAAGCACCTCTGCCAGCAGCTCCACCGACTGCACCGCCTCCCGTTGCTGCCCCCGCGCCGAAACCGGTAGCCCCCGCTCCTGCACCTGCTCCCGCGCCAGTAAAGGAAGAACAGCTGCCCGAACCTGAAGCCCTGCCTGAAGAACCGGACGAACCGGCTAAGACAGAATAAACGATGCTGAACATCGCCCTGCTCCTTTTCGTCATTGCCTGCCTGAGCATCACAGCGGCATGGGTAGCCGAAAACCCCGGCGACGTCGTCATCCACTGGTTCGATTACCAGATCGAAACCTCGCTCGCCTTCCTGCTTCTGCTTACCGTCACAGGCGTCGTCGCCGTGGCGTGGCTGCTCATGACGCTGCGCCGCCTGCTGCTCGCCCCGTCGCGCATGGCCGAGCGCCGCACCATGAAGCAATACCGCCGCGGCCTCACCGAAATCACCTATAGCGTCGCCGCGCTCGCCGCTTCCGATGCCCGCGCCGCCGAAGCCCACACGCGCAAGGCGGAAAAACTCCTCGGCACCACGCCTCTCACCCTCATGCTTTCGGCGCAGGTCGCACGCCAGCAGGGCGATGACGCCAAAACCCGCAACCTGCTCGAACAGATGCTCGGACATGAGGAAACCGAATACCTTGCCGCACGCTCCTTAAGCGACGCCGCCAGCAAACAGCAGCTTTTCCCCAAGGCGCTTGAGCTTGCAGAACGCGCCTATGCCGTAAATCCCAAGGATA
>CAZBUX010000324.1:0-1588 GCA_964495185.1 uncultured Rickettsiales bacterium
TATGCAGGGCGAACATTTCAACGGTGCGCGCCAGCTCAGGCAGGCGGGTATCGAACTGATCGGCCCCGCTTCGGCGGATGCCGACGCTGAAGTGATCCTCCTCGCCGCCGAAGCGCTGAAGCGCACGGGCATGACCGCAATTTCCATCGATTTGAATTTACCGGGCATCGTTCCGGCGCTGCTGGAATCGGAGAAGCTTGATGCGGACGAACTGCAGGCGTTGCAGGCCGCCATATCGCATAAGGATATCTCCACCATCCGCGGGACACGCCTGCGCTACAAGGACGCGCTCGCCGGGCTTATCCAGTCAGCCGGGCCTGCCGAGGTGGCGCTTACAGCTATCGCCAAGCTTGACCTGCCGGAAAACGCGAAAGCGCAGCTTAAAGGCCTGCAGGACGTAATCGCGCTTCTGAACGCCAGCGGCGGCAAAAGCTGGACGCTCACGCTCGACGCCACGGAAAGCCGGGGGCTTGCCTATCACAACGGCATCGCGTTTTCGATTTTCGTGACCGGGGTCGCCTGCGAAGTCGGACGCGGCGGGCGTTACCGCATCGAAAACGGCGCGCATTCGGAGGAAGCCACCGGATTTACGCTCTACGTCGAAACGCTGCGCGACCTGCTGCCCGCGCCCACCGCAAGCAAGCGCGTGTACGTCTGCGACGGGTTTGCCGCCGCCGATGCGCTGCGCGCCGAAGGCTATGTCGTGGTTTACGCGCTTTCCGAATACAACAAAGACGAAGCCGAAGCGAAGCAACTCGGCTGCACACACATCTACAAAAATGGAAAAATAAAAACATTATGAGCAACGTCGCAGTGATCGGCTCCCAGTGGGGCGATGAAGGTAAAGGTAAAGTCGTGGACTGGCTCTCGGAGCGCGCGCATGTCGTGGTGCGTTTCCAGGGCGGGCATAACGCCGGGCATACGCTGGTCATCGACGGCGTCACGTATAAGCTGTCGCTGCTGCCGTCGGGCATCGTTAGGCCGGGGAAACTTTCCATCATCGGCAACGGCGTTGTCATCGATCCCGTGGCGCTGCTGGACGAAATCGCCGCCGTGGACAAGCTCGGCGTCAAAGTCACACCCGACAACCTGCGTATCGCCGAAAACGCCACACTTATCCTTCCGGTCCACCGCCGCGTCGACCAGACCGCCGAAACCATCCGCGGAAAAGGCAAGATCGGCACCACGGGCCGCGGCATCGGCCCTGCTTATGAAGATAAAGTCGCCCGCCGCGCTATCCGCGTATGCGACCTCGCGGAGCCGGATACGCTGCGCGACAAGCTCGAAAACCTGCTGGTTTACCACAACGCGCTGCTACGCGCCGCCGGTGCGGAAGAAATGACGGTGGATGAGATCCTCAAGCCGCTGCTCGACATCGCGCCGAGAATCCTGCCGTTTGCAACGCCGGTCTGGCTGCTGCTCGACACGCTGCGCCGCGAAGGCAAGCGCATCCTGTTCGAAGGCGCGCAGGGCGCGCTGCTCGACGTCGATCACGGCACATACCCGTACGTTACCTCGTCGAATACGGTGGCGTCACGCAAATTTTATCCCGCGCCGCAAAGGGCGGCGCGGGCTTTTATCCCTTTCT
>CAZBUX010000325.1:0-1554 GCA_964495185.1 uncultured Rickettsiales bacterium
TGGCTGCCGCGCATTATAATAAGGAAGGCGTCAACCGCGTGATCCTCGCCACCGACGGCGATTTCAACGTCGGCGTCACCGATCCCGCGCAGTTGCAAACGCTGATCGAGAAGAAGCGCGAAAGCGGCGTTTTCCTCTCCATCCTCGGGTTCGGTCAGGGCAATTACAACGACGCGCTGATGCAGAAACTGGCCCAGCACGGCAACGGTACCGCCGCCTAT
This sequence comes from uncultured Rickettsiales bacterium, assembly GCA_964495185.1. Lineage (GTDB taxonomy): Bacteria > Pseudomonadota > Alphaproteobacteria > Rickettsiales > SXRF01 > CAZBUX01. The sequence goes on from CAZBUX010000325.1 coordinate 222, forward strand.
ATCGACAATTTAAACGAAGCGCGCAAAGTGCTGGTGGAGGAATCAGGCTCGACGCTCTTTACTATCGCCAAGGACGTGAAAATACAGGTCGAGTTCAACCCGGCGCAGGTGTCCGAATACCGCCTCGTGGGCTATGAATCGCGCCTGCTCAACCGCGAGGATTTCAACAACGACAGGATCGACGCGGGCGAGGTGGGTTCCGGTCATGCGGTGACGGCTATCTACGAAATCACGCCGGTGGGCAGCAAACCGCAATCCGATCCGCTGCGTTACGGGCAGCCGAAAGAAACCGACAAGAGCGTTCCGGTAGGCAACCCTGCCTTCGGTGGCGAATACGCCTTCCTCAAGATGCGCTACAAGCTGCCGACGGAAAGCGAAAGCAAGCTGCTGACGCTGCCGATCGACAGCAAGCTGGAAGCACCGGCGCTTGCCAAATCCGTGTTGCCCGAAGACGTTCGCTTCGCCACCGCCGTCGCTGCTTTCGGGCAACTGCTCAAAGGCGACCAGCACGTGAAGTCGATGACGTATGATGACATCATCACGCTGGCCGATGGCGCGCGCGGCAAGGACGCATTCGGCTACCGCGCCGAGTTCGTCAATCTGGTAAGGCTCGCTAAATCATTGCAGGGCGGGCAGGTGGTTCCCGCAGGACAGCCGGTCGATTAGCTGCTACAAACCCCGTGCGCCGGTGCTGTCCGCAGTGCCGGCGAAACGGTTCCAGCGTTCCTTCGACACGCGCTTCTGTCCGTCAAGGCGGTTACGGATCGTGGCCACCTTATCGCCCCAGTCTTTGCTTGCGTCTTTTTCGGTGCGGTTAGGCGCGGGCTTCTTTGCCTCATCGAGTTTCTTGACTCGTTCTTCATCGCCGCGACGAAGCCGCAGCCACTGGTAGATTTCCTGGTGGAATCGATTTTTCTTGAGCAGCGCCGCTTTTTTTCGGGCTTTTTTGCTGTGCTTGTCGTGGTGCGGGCTCACTTGGTGCCTTTGGGCTATGTATGGTCAGGTGCGCGGTGCGGCAGATTTGCGGCGCTGAAGGTTTTGCCGCAGGGCTTTGGCCAGCCGATCCTTGCGCGCCTGCCCGGCATCGGGGCGCGGTTTGGCCGCCGCAGGGGGGGCAGAAGGGGTAGGGGGCTTGTTCATGATGCCTGATCTTAGCAAAAATCTTCTAGGTAAGGCAAATGTTTAGTAGATTCTTGCTAAACTGTGATTTCCCCGCTTGCTAACGCCACAATCCTGTGGCACTTTCTGCCGTCCGTTTATCGGCTTAGCACGATATTTTGTGCTGCTGTAGCTCAGTGGTAGAGCACGTCATTGGTAATGACGGGGTCGGAGG
>CAZBUX010000326.1:0-1544 GCA_964495185.1 uncultured Rickettsiales bacterium
CCTGCCGCTCTGCGCAGACCTGGAGATCGCGTGATGCGGAAAAGGATGCCCTTTATCGCAACGGCGGCATGGTCGATCCCGAAGGCGGTTGCCGACCGGTTTCCTGAAACCGGAAGCGGCCTCGAAAGATATGCCGCCGTCTTCAACGGCGTGGAGGTCAACTCGACCTTCTATCGCCATCACCAGAAGAAGACGTTCGCGCGCTGGGCAAGCGCGGTGCCGGCGCATTTCCGTTTCGCGGTGAAAATACCCCGCGAAATCACGCATAAGGCGCGCCTGCGAAACATCGGCCCGCTCTTCGATGTCTTCGTGGACGAGATTGCCGCACTGGAGGGAAAACTTGGCCCCTTGCTGTGCCAATTGCCGCCGAGCCTCAGATTCGACGCCGCCGAAGCCGAAGAGGCTTTCTCGGCCATGCGCCGCATTTTTACCGGCCCGCTCGTGCTCGAGCCTCGCCATAAAAGCTGGGCGTCCGCACCCGCCCGCGTGCTTCTCCAGAAATACACTATCGGTCGTGTTCTGGTCGATCCCGCACCCGTATGGCCCGTATCCGATTTTCGTGAGACGCCGGAATATGTCCGGTTGCACGGCACGACCCAAATTTATTATTCCAGCTACGATGATGTCGACATTCGGCGCATCGCCGATCAACTCGGTGCGGAGAGCTGGTGCGTCTTCGACAACACGGCCTCGGGCGCCGCCATCGAAAATGCACTGGTGATGCGGGATTACATGGCGGGCCGGTAGGATGGATGAACATTTCTTTGCGCGCGACGTGGTTGCCGTCGCTGCCGATCTTCTCGGCGCGCGTCTGCTGGTCGATGGCGTCGGCGGGCTCATCGTTGAAACGGAAGCTTATAGGCAGGACGACGAGGCATCACATAGTTTTCGCGGACAGACGGCTTGGAACGCGGCGATGTTCGGGGCGCCGGGACGGGCCTATGTCTATCGCTCCTATGGCCTGCACTGGTGCTTCAATATCGTGTGCGAGCGTGGGAGTGCTGTTCTCATTCGCGCGCTGGAACCGACACACGGGCTGGAGACGATGATGGCGCGGCGGGCAGTCGGCGAGGTGCACAAGGTGTGTGCCGGGCCGGGCAATCTGTGCAAGGCGCTGGCCATAACAGGTGAAATGAACGGGTTGTCGGTACTTACCGATCCCTTTTCCCTGACGGGTTCCTCCGAATTGCCTGCTTCGACAAGCGGTGTGCGTATCGGCATCACCAAGGCTGCCGAACGCCCATGGCGCTTCGCCGTCAAGGGATCGCATTATCTGAGCCGCCCGATTTGAGCCACGCTCCTATGATTCCACAATATCCAGTTCGGCGGTGAAAGTCGTTCCATCACTTCCGTCGAAGGTGTGGGTGCCGTTCAGCTGATTGACGACGCCTCGGATCAGGCGGCTTCCCATGCCCTGTTGCATGGTCTGCGGATCGAAGCCGACGCCGTTGTCGCGCACCGTGAGGCGGGCGCGGCGCTCCCCGATTGACTTGAGCGCGATGGAAATTCTTCCCTCGCGACCATCGGTAAAGGCATATTTCAGG
>CAZBUX010000327.1:0-1505 GCA_964495185.1 uncultured Rickettsiales bacterium
TAAGAAATTGCTGTCGCTCGATCTCGGCGCGCTGGTTGCTGGAGCTAAGTTCCGCGGCGAATTCGAGGAGCGCCTGAAGGCGGTGCTGTCGGAGATTTCGGCGGGTGAGGGGCAGGTGGTGCTGTTCATCGACGAACTGCATAATCTGGTCGGCGCCGGGCGGGCGGAAGGCACGATGGACGCATCGAACCTGCTGAAACCGGCTCTGGCCCGCGGTGAGCTGCACTGCGTCGGCGCGACGACGCTCGACGAATACCGCAAATATATCGAGAAGGACGCGGCGCTCGCACGCCGGTTCCAGGCGGTGTTCGTCGCCGAGCCTAACGTAGAGGACACAATTTCCATCCTGCGCGGGCTTAAGGAAAAATACGAACTGCATCACGGCATACGCATCACTGACGCGGCGATCGTGGCCGCTGCCACGCTTTCCAACCGCTATATCACCGACCGGTTTTTGCCCGACAAGGCCATCGACCTGATCGACGAATCGGCGGCGCGTCTGCGTATGGAAGTGGATTCCAAGCCGGAAGCGCTCGACGAACTCGACCGCCGCATCATCCAGCTCAAGATCGAGCGCGAGGCGCTGAAGAAAGAAACCGACGCTGCATCGAAAGACCGGCTGAAGAAAATCGAAACCGAGCTGCAAACGCTGGAAAAGGAAAGCGCCGATTACACCTCGCGCTGGCAGGCGGAAAAATCGCAGTTAAACGCTGCACAGAAACTCAAGGAACAACTCGAGGAAGCACACCGTAACCGCGATATTGCACAGCGCAACGGCGACTTGGCTCGGGCAGGGGAGATCATGTACGGCGAAATCCCCAAGCTGCAGGAACAGCTGAAGCAGGCGGAAGATAAAACCGGGCAGGCGATGATGAAAGAAGCGGTCACCGACGAGGATATCGCTTCGGTGGTGTCGCGCTGGACGGGGATTCCGGTGGAAAAAATGCTCGAAGGCGAGCGCGAGAAATTGTTGCAGACAGAAACGGCGCTGCGTAGCCGCGTGGTCGGTCAGGAAGAAGCGCTCACCGCGGTTGCCGACGCGGTGCGCCGCGCGCGGGCAGGGCTACAGGATCCGGCGCGGCCCATCGGTTCGTTTTTGTTCTTAGGGCCGACGGGCGTGGGCAAAACCGAATTATGCAAGGCGCTAGCCGGGTTCATTTTCGACGACGAATCGGCGCTGCTGCGTATCGATATGTCGGAATACATAGAAAAACACGCCGTATCGCGGCTGGTCGGGGCACCTCCGGGCTATGTCGGCTACGAGGAGGGCGGATCGCTCACCGAGGCGGTGCGCCGCAGGCCGTATCAGGTGATTCTCTTCGACGAAGTCGAAAAAGCGCACCCGGACGTGTTCAACATCTTACTGCAGGTACTCGACGACGGCAGGCTGACCGACGGGCAGGGGCGGACGGTGGATTTCCGCAACGTCATTATCGTGCTCACCTCCAACCTCGGTTCGCAACACCTTGCGGAGGCGAAGGACGGTGAAATTACCAGCATCGTGC